>JAEUAF010000554.1 GCA_019695485.1 Sorangium sp. | reverse complement strand
CGACGGTGACTCTGCCGGGCGGTGGCTCGCTCGTGGTGCCGGCGGGAGCGGTCGACGCCGCTACGCGGGGTAGCGTGACCATCGACGCCTCGCTCCCTGACTCGCCGTCGTCGGTTAAGCCGGTGGGCGGCGTCGACATCGATCTTGGCGGCAGCGTGCTGAAGGCGCCGGCCACTGTGACCATGACCGTCCCAGGGGGCCCCGGTGAGCAGGTGTTCGTGGTGGCCGTGACGCCGTCGGGCACGTTCGAGGGGCCCGTCACGATCAATCAGACCAGTGCCGGCACGCAGGCCGTGTTCAACGTGACTGAGGGCGGACACTACGTGGTGGTGAAGATCGCGTTGCCCAGCGGCTGCGATCAGGTGACCGCGAAGCCAGGCCTCAGCGCGGCCAGTGCTGCCGATCTCGCCACCTTGACGGGGGTGACGCGCGTCACCGGCAACCTGAGCATTCGCGGCGCCGACATCACCTCCCTGGATGCGCTGGCGTGCCTGGTGCGCGTCGACGGCGATGTCACCATCACGAACTCGCCCATCAAGAGCCTGGCCGGGCTCGGCAACCTGACCTTCGTGAAGGGCCGGGTTTACCTAGAAAACAACGCGCAGTTGGTCGAGGCGCGCTTGCCGTCGCTGCTCACGATCGGCACACAGCTTTACGTGAACGGCAACGCGGCGCTCAGCGATTTCAGCGTCGAGGCGCTTTCTTACCTGCCCTCCAACCTGCAGTTTACCAGCAACGGGAGCGCCAGTACCGCCACGCACGTCTCACTCGGCGCGTTGGTCACCGTGGCTGGCGACGTGGTGTTCCAGAGTAATCCTAGCGTCAGCTCGCTGAGCGGTTTGCCCAAGCTTGAACTCGTACGCGGCGCGCTCGATGTGCGCAATAACCCCACGCTCAAAGACTTTGCTAGCTTCGGCGCCCTACGCGAGATCGGCGGCGCGTTCAACGTGCTGCAGAACGCCGTGCTCGACAACTTCGATGGCTTCACGTCGCTCACGCGCATTGGTGGCCAGTTGTACGTAGAGACGAACGCGCTCCTGAAACGGCTGGTGTTGCCGGCGCTCGCGACGCTCGGGGGGCGTGTCTACGTCAACTCGAACGCAGCGCTTGCCGACACTGCGTTCGACGCGCTCGCCGCAGCGCCCGATCTGCAATTCACTAGCAACGGGAACGCCACCACGGCCGCCAAACTGAGCATGAAAGCCCTGAAGACGGTGGCAGCGAACTTCACGCTCCAGGGCAACCCGACGCTCGCCGGGTTGCCGGGTTTCTCGAAGCTCGAAACCGTGGTGGGCAACCTCGACATTCGCAACAACGCCGCGCTCGAAACCCTCGACGGCTTTTCAGCGTTGAGCAGCGTTGCCGGCCAGCTCGTGCTGCTCACGAACTCGGGCTTGAAGCACGTCGATGGGCTCAGTGCGCTGGCCCGCGTCGGCAATCAGCTTTACATCGAGACGAACGCGCAACTCGGGCGCGTGGTACTGCCGGCGCTCACCAACGTGGGCGCCCGCGTCTTCGTCAACAACAACGCGGCGCTCGCCAGCTTCGCGCTCGACGCGGTCGAGGTGTTTCCGAACGACTTCCAATTCACGAACAACGGCGCCGCCGCCGTGACCACCACGCTGAGCGCGAAGACGCTCACCACCATCACCGGCGACTGGACGCTTCAGGGCAACGCCGCCCTGAAGGACATCGACGGCCTGCCCGAGCTGCAAGTGGTGGGCGGTGTGGCCGACTTCCGCAACAACAGCGGGCTTGCCAAGCTGAGCGGCCTCGGCGCACTCGCGCGCATTTCGGGCAACTTCAACCTTCTGCAGAACGCTGCGCTCGAAGAGCTGGACGGCCTCAGCGCATTGGCCCGCGTGGACGGTCAGCTCTACATCGAGAATCACCAGAAGCTTGCTCGCATCGCATTGCCCGCGCTCGCGACGCTCGGCAACCGCCTCTATATCAACAGCAACCCCGCGCTCACCAGCGTGGCCCTGAACCAGCTCGCGGTGGTTCCCGGCGACGTCCAAATCACGAGCAATGGGGGCATGGTGACCTCCACCACCCTCAGCATGACGGCGCTCGTGACCGTCACCGGTGCTTTCTACGTCAACTCGAACGCTTCGATTCAAGGGCTCTCTGGCTTCTCGGCGCTTTCGAGCGTGCGCGGAGCCTTCCAAATTCGGTCGAATACGCTCCTTCCGACCTGCGCCGCCAGCGCGCTCCGCGACCAAGTGCTTGCCGGCTCAGGGATTGGCGGCGCGGTGAGCATCGCCTTGAACTTGAAGGACGCCTGCGGGGGATAGAAGGGAAATCAGAAGCGCCGCTCTGCCCGATTTAGAGCCGCATCGGATACAGAATCACCGTCGACGGCTCGATGGTCGCGCCTCGACACCCGCAGCCCGGAGTCGACGCATACGAGACCGTTGCGTCGACGGTCACCGTTTGGAATTGGGGGGCGAGTACTTCGAGCGAGTAGGAGCCCTCAGGGCCGCCTTGTTGAGGGGAACACACGCTCCCATCCGCTTCGGCGCTGCACGACATCTTTATGGTTGCAGGCCCCGATAGCGTGGCCTGCACGTCGGGCACCGGATGGCCGCCTGAAGTGGTCACGAGCAGTTGCAGTCCAAAGAACGGCGCCGGGCATGAAAACGGGCAGCCCTGCCCCGAGACACCCGCACCTGCGTCTGACGCGCCGCCACTCGCGCCTCCCGAGCCGGCGCTGGCACCGGTCGCGCTGCTCCCAGCCATGGCGTTGGCGCCGCCGGCTTCATTGGTGCTCGTGGCTCTGCCTGCGCAACCGAAGGCGATCAGGAGAGCTAGCAGTGACCCCGCGCGCAGCATGAGTCAAGGCTAGCACGCCCGTTTCCGTGAAGCCGGGAGCGCCGGATCCGCGCGTGCTGCGCAGCAGGCTCGTCGATTCGGATGGCCCGGCATGCGCACCCCCGCTCAGCGCGGTGCGCGATACTCGAGTTTGAGTTCGCTGTCCCGGACTTCGCACGAGGCGAGGTTTTCGTCGATGGGGAATACCTCGCCGAGGGTGGTGTAGTCCGTGGGTTTCAGCGGGCTCGACGCGAGGCTGCGCCCGCTCTGGGGCTCCACGTAGACGACCGTTACGGCGCGGGTGTCGGTGGGCAATTCGACTTTGAAGCGGGGTCGTTGGGGGGCGCGCTCGACGGAGAAGTCGCCGGCGATCACGGTTCCGTCCAGTCGCAGGTTCGTGCAGCTGACTGGGTTCGGATCATGACAATAGGCGTACGAATCTCCTGCGAAGCTCGCGGCGCACACGTGAAGCTCCGCGGTTTTCGGCAGTTCAGCGGCGCTCGTTGCCGGTGCGAGGTCGATGAACAAGGAGCCGTCGCGGGCAAGCAGTAGCTGCAACGCGACGTTCGCCTTCGAGCCTCCGAGCGCAAAGCCGAAGCCTCTATCGATCTTCGTGGAGCACTGTTTGATGTCGAGTGTCCGCCAGCCTTCGTCGATGAAGGATTGCGGCACCGTCGCGGACGGGATGTTGTGCCGTGGTCCAATAGCGAGGGGCTTGCAACTGCTGCCCCACGTCGAAAAGCGGGTGCTCCCACGGAGCGCGCGAAAGTCCCAGTTCTGCTTGGTCTCTTCATGCGGCGAGACCATGCGAAAATAGGTCGACTCTTCACGCAGGGGCGCGAATGTCTCGAGTGACGCTGCGTAGCGGCCCGTCGAATGAAAAACGCTCATGCAACGCAGGGCGTGAGCCTCCCAGTCGCTCTCGACGGTCGTGCCGCGGACCCGTACTTTGGCTCGCGGAGGCAGTCCGCACCAGGCGCTCGGTGGGCTCTTGGCCTCGCAACCCTTAGCGAATGAGCGGTGGTCGAGCAGTCGCTGCTCAGGGTCGCGTGCGACGAGCCAGTACTCCTCGTACGTGCAGTCGGTGTCGTCCGCGGGTCCGGCTTCGGCGAAGGTGGTGCGCCACACTTCGTGGCGCGCGCCGGTCTTCGTCGTGATGCCGCCGAGTGACTGCTGGAGCTTGCAATCGGCTCGACCGTCGCAGAGCGCCGCTTCGAGCGCATGGCGCGCCTCGAGCGCTGTGCTGCCGGCGGAAGGCGCGCCTGCGGAGGGCGCTGTTGGCGCCGCCGCTTCTTTGTCGTTCGCGTCGTTCGGCTCGGTTTTCGGCGGCGTCTGCTCGCGAGCTAGAACAGGAAATTCGCGCGATTGCCGGGCAAGCTCCCCGAACGAGGGTTCGTCGTGGCGCGTGGGAGCCGTGAACGGTTTTTCCGTCGCCGCGGGCGCGGTCGCTGATACGACCGCGCGGGTCGAAACGTCGCTCACCCGCTGCGCTGGGTGCCCCGCCGCGCAGCCGATCAACAGCGCGCTCGTCATCGAAGTGGCAAACGCTGCTTTCCTGTATCTCACGCCGCGCACGGAGAGCAATCCACATGCCTCGCCAAGTTCGCGAGTAAAGTCTCAGTCGAGCGCGGCCGCCCGTGGTTTCTGCTCCACAAGCCGTGTCTTCGTGACCGCATTCGGGGCGCCAGCTGACGGGCGCGCGCGCTGCGCACTCGAACGCCACGACCCGACTTCGCGCGTCGGGCCGTGACTTTCGGTGTCCGGTCTCGGTTCAGAGCGTTTACTTCGCAGACGGCGCGGGCGCCGGCGCGGCCGCTGGCTTCGCGGACTGCACATGTTCGACGAGGGCGGGTGGCTTCTCGGCTTTGGCTTGCTTGTTAGGCGCTTCGGCGGCAGGGGCTGCGGCGGAGTTCTCGGCGGCCGGTGCGGGCGCTTCCGCGTTGGGTGCCGCGCCTGCGGGTTGCCAGCCCGTTTCCGCGAATAGCAGCCGGCCGCCCGAGCGCGGACCGAGGGGGGCTACCCCGGCGTGGAGCGGTGCCCAGCTCAGCAGTTTCTGCTCGTGCATGGCGTAGAAGTTCACTCGCCAATTGTCACCGAGGGCGGGTGGCACTGTCTTGGCTTTGGTGAACGACTTCCACGGAATGAAGGCTTCGACGACGTAGCCGTCGTCTTGATCCTCGGCTTTGTCGATCGTGCCGGTGACCACAACCGCGCTCTTGATGCCCGACGACCACTCGGTGTTGCCGAGTGAGGCTTCTTCGCCCTTCTTCGGCGGCTTGAACTCTTCGTACTCGCTATCGAAGACGAGGTTCTGCGGGCTCACGATGATCTCGTAGTAGGCCTTGTCGGCGTCGTCAGCGCCCGGGGCAATCACCATTTCTACGGCCGATTTGGTCCAGATCGCGGGGTCTTTGTCTTTCGGCTTGAAGCCGCCGAGCAGGTTGACGTCGTGGGTTTCGAAGGCCGTGTAGATGCCCTGGTCGTTCCAGAGCAGGCGCACACCCGAGCTCAACGTCGGCTTCGTTTCGTGCCCGCTCGCGCTGCTCTCTTTGATGTCGAGGACGGCTGCGTTCTTCCAGGCTTCTTCGTCGAGTTTGCCGTCGATCTTGATTTTCGTCTTGGCGTCGAGGCGGTCTAGGCGCGCGCTCTTGGGCGGCTTCACGCCGCGGCTGTGATCACGCACGCCGGTGCCCGAGGTCGCGACCTGCGCGAGGCCGTCGAAATTCTCTGCGCCCGTGAAGCCGAGTTTCTCTTCGCCTTTGACGAAGCCGGATACCAGCCGCACGCGCCAGGTCTTCACGGTCTTCGGAACCGTGTAACTCAGTTCGTCCACATAGACTTTGCCGGGCACCCAGGTTTCCGGAGCGAGGATCTGGTGGCCGTCTTTCTGATCACGCAGCGGGCTCGCGTTGTCGAGATCGAGGACGCGCTAGCCCGCCTCGTCGAGCAGCTGCGTCACCATGCGGTA
>JAEUAF010000493.1 GCA_019695485.1 Sorangium sp. | reverse complement strand
CCGTTCGTGGGTTCGAGGCTGCCACCCTGCCCACCATCAGCGGAATCGGCGCCGCCGAGACTCATTAGGCTTCCGCCTCCCGACGTGAGCCCGCCGCTCGCTGAAGCGCCCCCGCGCCCGCTGTCGCCCGCTGTCGCGGTCCCCCCGACCACGGTCGTGGTGGTGCCGCCCGCCGTCGCCGTGCCGCCGGCCCCTGAAGGCAAGACAGCCTTGTCCGGGAACACCGAACAGCCCGCGCCCACCAGCAACGCGAACGCGAGCCGAGCGGTCAAGGGAACTGACCGGCGCCCGGTACTGGGGCGAGGGGATCGCATCCCCAAAGGCTAGCAAATCTTGCGAGCTCTTCGGCGTCGCGAATGGCTCGTGTTGACTTCCTCTTGGCGGCTGCCAACACTCCGGCGGCACTGGAAATGGGTCCGCGCGTGAAGTGGGCAAATGAGGTTCCCGTCGGCTCGTGCCTGCTTGCCATGAGTAAGGGATGGTGGTTTCGCGTCGTCCGACGCTGGTCGGATGTCGCGTTCATCGCGCTTTCGGCGCTGCTCTTCTACTGGGTGGTGCTCGACGCCTTCACGTCGCGCATCGTTACGCTGAGTCAGGGCGCTGACTACTGGGAGCACACCGCCGCGCTGCGTGCGCTCGAGGCGAGCCTTTGGCACCCGAAGAATCCTCACTTGGTGAGCCCAGCTGCTTCACCGCGTTTCATTCCGTCGTTCGTGTTTGCAGCTGCCGTGGCGAACGCTCTCAAGCTCGACGCGCTGGGCGCGATGGGGGTGAGCGTCGTCTGCAACACGCTGCTGCTGCTTTCGGGCATCTTCTTCTTCTTCCGGACCTACTTCCGCGATCCGCGCGCCTCTCTGTACGGGCTCGTGATCATGTTCGGGAGCTGGTACGACGCCTGGCACTACTCGAACGTCTACCAGCTGAAGATCTTCTTCAGCGTTGCGGGCTATCCCTCGACGGCAGCGCTCGGCATGTGTCTCCTCGGCTTCGCGTGGACGCTCGAGTTCTTGCGCGGACGCTCGCGGGTTTGGCCGACTGCGCCGTTGCTTTCCGTATGGTGGGGGCTCGTGCTCGTGACCCATCCGCTCACGGCCGTGCTTGGTTTCGTCGGGGCTGGGCTCTTGGCGCTGACGGAGGCGCGTGTGCCGCGTCGGCTGCGGGCCCTCGTACTCGGGACGCTGGCGGTTGGCGTTCTGCTCGCCCTGCTTTGGCCGTATTTCTCGGTGCTGCGCGTGCTTTCCGGCGGCGGGGGTCCGGCTGTCGACAGCGCGATCCGGCGCCTCGCGGGAAGCGCCAGCGAGGTGAGTGGCCGCCTGCACCCGTTCTATCGGCTGCCCGGCTTTTTGAAATCGCTCGGCCTCGCCTTGGGCGGTATTCCGATCGCGCTCTACTTGATACTGCGGCGTCGGCATTGGTTCATATCGCTCGGTGCTCTCGCCATGGCGGTGCCCTTTGTCGCGAACGCATTCGTCGACGTGCCCCTCGGGCATCGCTTCATCCTGCTTGCCATCTTCTTTTTGCAGGTGGCGCTAGTTTGGGGCCTGCTGAAATTGACGTGGGGCGCGCCCGAGGCGCTGCGGATTCTCGCGAGGGTCCCGCTGCGTTGGGGCGGCCGCGTGCTCGTGACGTGCGTGCTCGTCGCTTGCGCGTGGGTGAACCTCGGCGCGGCGCTCGAACGCTGGAATCTCGCGCTGCGACAGCTCAACGGTCGTGAGAGCGTGAACGTGCGATATGGGCGCGAAGCTGCCGAGATCGCTGGCCCGCGCGCCATCATCCTCGCCGCGCCTCACAACGCTTGGCCCATTCCGAGCTTCGGTCCGAAGGTCACGGCTTTGCTCCACGAGAATCCGCTGGTTTTCGACGAGGCTGAGCGTGAGGGTGAGGTCACCCGATTTCTGATGCCCCACGCGCAGCCGAGCGAGCGCCTCGCGATTCTGCGCCGCTACGGCGTCACGCACGTGCTCTTGCATCACCGCGAGGCCGCGCGCCTCGGCGCGAGCCTGGCCGGCATTGCGTCGCGCCGTCTGCTATCGGGCGGATTCGCCCTCTACACGCTGGATCTCGCCAGCGTGCGTTGAAGCCTGCAGGCACTCGCTATGGAGTCCTGCGTGTGCCGTTCGCGCGCAGGAATTCCACCACTTCGGCGCCACCACCGATGCGGTGGGTACCGCTCGTCGCGGGGCCGAGCAAGTTCGGCGAGGCCGGCGCGTCGAGCGTCAGCGCTGGCAGTCGTTCACTGATCTCGCCGAGGGCCTCTGCGAATCGATCGTCGTCTCCTGTCTTCTGAATGATCCCGTGGATCTCGTTCAGATCGACGACAACAGCCAATACATTTCGGCACAGCCTGGAGTGCACTACGATCTTGGGCCGCGCCAAGCGCGCGTGGGCGAGCAGCAACGAGAGAGTCTCGTTCTCGAGCCCGTTCATCAGCACGTCGACCATGACCAGATCGGGCTCCAGTCGTTCAACGGCGGCCAGCAGCCCCTCCGCGCTGCGGCGCGTACTGACCTCGTAGCCTGCGCGGATCAGCCGCGCCGACGTGACGCGGAGCACCTCCCGGTCTTCGTCCACGAGCAGCACGTGTCGTGCGGTCCGCCATTCTGGATTCCGATAAGACTGCACCGTTTCCCTCTGCGTCCCTGAACGGTCGCTGAGCCCGTCGCTTTAGGGTCGGCCAAGTCCCGCCCCACCGCGCGTGGCGTTTCCCGCTGTGCGCTGCTCGCAATTGTCCTCTCGGACAGGAAAATGAGCTGATCACCGTCACTGCGCACTCCGCCGTTGACGTTGCTTTGTATGCGCCTCTTGACGCGACCCCGCGCCATCGTCGACATGCCTCTCGGAAACTCGCGCCCGGTCATGGCCGGTTGCGCGAATCGGGAGTCGACGTCTCGGCCACACCCCAAGAGGTTGAGTTTTGAAGTGCTCCACGTGCATTCCAGAACTGGATGGCCTCGCCCACGCTACGAAAAGCGAGTAAGCTTCGCGGCGTTCGCGTTGGACGGAACGTCGACGTTTCGGGTTGGCAAGAGCCGCTCGACGAACCGAGGAAATTGACAAATGCGGTTGACTGCTCGCGTGTGGGTGTTCGGGTCCTTCGCTATGACTGGGCTACTCGCCTGCAGCGGCTCGAGCGGTCCTTCCCTCGATCCCGGCAATGGGTCAGGGGGCAGCACCTGGTCGGCGAACGGCTCGGGAGGACAAGGCATCACCGTCCCCATCGGTGGCGCTTCTGGTTCTGACGGCGCTGCCGCTGCTGGCGGCGGAAACTGCATGCCGACGCCGCTCGGGCTGCTACGTGACTTCAAGATCGAGCATCCCGATTTCGAGTACGTCACCGGTGACGATCGCGGGATCGTCGGTCCCGATCTCGGGCCAGACAAAAAGCCTGTTTTCGTGGGAGTCGGCCACCCCACCGTACACACCGCCGCAGAGTTCGATCAGTGGTACCGCGACGTGCCGGGCGTCAACATGACCACCGAGTTCCAGCTGCCGTTCACGACGGCCGCGAACGGCAACCTCGTCTACGACAATCAGGCGTTCTTCCCCATCGACAACCAGGGCTGGGGCAACGAGGGGAACAACCACAA
>JAEUAF010000431.1 GCA_019695485.1 Sorangium sp. | reverse complement strand
GGGCTGGCCGTGGGCGCGTCCGGCTGTCGGCGCAGCGATCGGAGCACGCCGAAAGGCGCCTCCAGCGCGGCCTCCGCGCCCGCCGCTTCACTCGCGCGCGGCACGGGTGCGACGCCGTCGGCGCTCGCGTCCCAAGTGAGCGCGACCATGAAACACGAGGCGGATACCGTCTCGCACGCCAGCGAGACCTATACGGCGGGGCCCGCCGTGGTGACCTCCGGCAAGGTCAACGGGGCTCTGCTCCGCAAGCGACACATCGCCCGACTGAAGGGCGAGAAATCCCCGGTAGTGCTGCTGCGTGGCGAAAGCGCGTTGGACCTCGGTCAGCGCATTTGTGAGGCAGTCGTCCCGGCGCGCCCCGCGGCGACGCCGATTCTCGTCAAACCGAACATCTGTGGGTTCGACAGCATCAAGAGTCCCGAGAAGTCACCGAACGACAATGGGGTCACCGGTCGCATCACTGACCCCGAATTCGTGCGCGGGGTGGTGCGCTGTCTTAAAGCGCGTGGCCATCAGCGCGTGACACTGGCCGAGGGCTGCGGTCTCTCGCACCAGCACTTTCTCGACACGATCCGGGTCTCCGGATACGAAGCCATGGCACGTGAGGAGAAGGTCCCCCTGGTTGCGCTCGACGACGACGGCGTCTTCGACGTAGAGGGCGAGCAACCCGGGAAACCTCTCGCCATTTCTGGGATCGCCGGCACGCATGTGCCCACGCTATTGATGCCGAAGCTACTCGGGGAAACCCTCGAGCGCGGACTCTTCATCAGCGTTCCGAAGCTCAAGGCGCATCGCTACTCGGTGGTTTCGCTGTCGATCAAGGGCATGCAAGGCACGGTCATGCGCTCGGACGCCTCACCCGCGTACAACCAAAAATGGCGCATGCACGCCGAGCTGAAGGATTACCTGCACGCGCGCAGAACCGAGCCGGAAGATCGGGCGGCGTACGTGGCGTCGCTCGATCTGTTCGCGGAGCGC
Organism: Sorangium sp.; assembly: GCA_019695485.1. Taxonomy (GTDB): domain Bacteria; phylum Myxococcota_A; class Polyangia; order Polyangiales; family Polyangiaceae; genus PMG-095. The sequence goes on along the minus strand of JAEUAF010000431.1, from coordinate 2,045 downwards.
ATGGTCGACGTGCTCGAGGTCTCGTCGCCAGACGTGGTGCTGGTCGACGGCGCGCCGCCGGTAGCGGGGGATGGCTTCCAGAACCTGCGCATGCTGCCGGATAAGATCGCGATTGGCGGCACGCACCCGGTGTTCGTCGACAAGGTCGGCGCGGAATACCTCGGGCTCTGGAACAGCGATGCGTTGGCGTCCGAGCTCGGCGGGCATCGCACCTCGCCGTTGATCGAGGTGGCCGCGCGTCGCTATGGGCTCGACCTCGACAAGGTGGAGGTGCAAGGTGATGGGTTCGTGCTCGCCGAGGCGCGGCAGCGCTTCTTCAAATCGATCGCACCGTTCGCGATCGACGGCGATAAACTCGTGCAAACACGGCCGCATGCCGCCCTGCCAGCGCCGAGTGCCAGTGCCGCGTCGGCGCTCTTTGCCGCGCCGGGCAGCGCTTCGGCGATTGCCGCGCCAACGCCGCGCGGTGACAAACCCGTCGCGCATGCCGCTCATGTCGCCACGTTGCCGGTCACCGATGGACGCGTCGACGCAGCTTGGTCGCGCGCCGCGAGGCTCGGCTTCGAGACGGACTACGCAGGGGCGCCTAGCGGGATTGTGACCCGCGTGCGCTTCGTCTGGAACGAGGCCGGCCTGTGCTTACTCGCGGAGCTCGAAAATGCGGGTCTGCGTTCGGACCTGTCGTTTCCGGTCGATCGCGAGCGCCCCAAGCTCTACGAGGAAGACTGCGTCGAGGTCTTCCTTGGTGTCGATGTCGCGCACCCGAAGCACTACTACGAAATCGAGCTCGGTCCGTTCGGCCACTTCTTCGACATCGATGTCGACCGTGAGACTCGTCGTGAAGATACCGCGTGGTCGAGTCACCTCACGCTCGGCACGACGCGCGACGCAGCCGCACACACGGCGACCATCGAGGCGTGCCTAGCCGCTCCCGAGATCGTCAACGCGCTCCGCCCCGGCGCGCGGCTCGCCGTCGGGATTTTTCGAACAGAGGGGCAAGCCCCGCGCCACTACCTGGCGTTCAGTCCGCCGCGAACACGTAGACCGAATTTCCACGTTCCGGAAGCCTTCGGTGTGCTCGCGATCGATCCGTGAGGCGTCGGGCGCTCGAAGTCGACGAATCCTGGCGCGCGCTTGGGGTCGGGCTTGACTCTGCACGCAGAGTCGTGAAACTCGAAGCATCGTGGGCTTCTCGATCGGCTGCCGCTGGGGATCGCTTTTGGCGCTGGGCGGTAGCTTTGCGTGTCAGGCGCCGAGCCCAGTAGCGCCGAGCGTCAATAGGGTGACGCCCGCGTCCGCCGCCGTGCCGGCCCCGTCGGTGGCTCCTCCAACTGCAGCAACGCCAGCGGTTCCCGCATCGACTCGCAACACGCCCGCCACCTTACCCGCTCTGGCCGGCGCCGAGCCCGTGACCGGCAGCGCGCCTCCACGGCTTGGTGCTGTGGGAAGCACGCGAGCGAGCGTGGCTTGCGGCGCCGCGCGCTGCCAAGTGCCGCGTGAGGCCTGCGTGCTCGCTCCGCTCAAAGCGGGGTTTTCGTGGCAATGCGTTGCCAGCGAGCACGCTGCCGAAGGGAGCGAGCGCTACGCGTGCGACGACACCTCGGATTGCTCTCACGGGGAGGCCTGCTGCCTCGGGTTCGAGTCGGGCTCGCGCTCGTTTTCGTGCTCCCCGCGCGTTGGCCCGGATTCGAACTGTCAGCTCGAAAGCTGCATCGCGGGAGATGGCGCGGCGTGCCCCGCGAACCAAGCCTGCGTCGACGGGGCCTGCGCGCCGCGCGACGCGCGCGCCAGTTGCGGCCAAAGCCAGCGCTGTCCTCTGGCTACCCCGATCTGTGTTTGGGGGAACGGCGTTGCGGGTTGTCACGCCCCAGCAGCCGCGGTCGAAGCGTCATCGCACGAGGTCCGGCTTGCGTGCAGCCGTCCGAGCGACTGCGGCACACAACTCCGCTGTTGTACGAACCCGCTCTTGAATGCGACCCGCTGCCAAGTGGGTTGCGACTTGGCGAACGAGCTCGAGCTTTGCGAGCGCGAGTCGGACTGCGCGG
>JAEUAF010000413.1 GCA_019695485.1 Sorangium sp. | reverse complement strand
ACATCTTGGTGGATGTCGTTCGGCAGCGTAGGGTCGAGCGCGGTGCGCGAAAGATCCGCCAGCATCAGGGTCGCGAACCGAGTGAGGTCACACGCAAAGCCGCGCACCAGCAGATCGACTTGCAGGTCCGTGATGCTGTCGAAGAAGCGCTCGCCGCCGCCGAAGGCGCGAAACGCGCGAAACTGATCGCGCGTCACGCGGGGCGGAGCCGTGCAAAGGCTCTTGGGTTGCAGCAGGCGGCGCTCGATATCGCGCAGCGCGGTTGCGTGCTGCTCCAGCTTTTCGCGCTCCGCTGCCGGAGCCATGCGACGCAGCTTTTCCAAGTCCGAGCTCAAGAAATCGAGCACGCTCTGACCGCGCTGTCGCCTCGCAGCGAGCGCTTCGGGTGAACCGACGAGCGGAGCGCCGAATAGGCTGTCGAAGGTGTCCGCCGGATGGATCAGCTTCGGCAAGGGGATGCCGCCGCGACCGTAGCTTATCGAACTCGCGCTGCCTCGCTCGTCGTTTCCAACGCCGAGAACGAGGCTTTGCAGCGGCGTCTCCGCGGCGAGCCGTTGCTCAACCGCGAGGAATTGATCGATGGAGGCGTTCTTGCCGTTCGCGCCCGCCCCCGTCAAAAGCACGCGCGGCGCGTCGTGGCCCACGGTGCCCGTCAAGAAGCCTGCCGCCAAATCGAGCCCGTCGATCACCAGCAGGTCTTCGCGAAAGGATCGACCGAAGCGTTGTGGGTCGTCGAACGCTGCGAGAGCGGCGTCCTCATAGTCGATGCGGAAGCCTTCGCGCGGGAGAAAGAGCTCACGCGCGCGGCCATGCGGCATGTACACGCCGATGAAGCGCTTGGCGGACGGCGAGCCCTTCGCAACGGCCGGACCCGGGGGCGGTGGCGCGAGCTCCGCCCAGACTTCTCGAGGTAGCAGCGCCGCGCCTAGCGCAGCCAAGAAGCGCCGCCGCGCGAGCGTCACGTCGGCCTCCTGCGCGTCACGAACTCGGGGCTTCGAACCCAGGCCACCACCCATTCGAGCAGGCTGTCCCGACGCGCCGCGGGCAAGGCGTCGACCACGGCTTCGAACCACTCCTCGGTCGTGCGCGAACGCCGGCCCGTCCAATAGCGGAGCGCCTGGCGAGCGAAGCAACGTCTCGACTCTGGCAACGACGCAAGCTGCGTCACGAGCTCGGCGCTATCGGCGAAGCGTAAGGTGGTGCCCGCGATCGCCAGACTCCCCGCCGTAGTCACGGGCTCGCCTTGCTCTCGCGTGCGGCGCCGACCCGCAGCGTCGAAGCCTTCGAAGCTGAAGCCGAGCGGGTCGATTGAAGCGTGACAGCTCTGGCAATCGCGCACGGCGGTGTGCGCGGCAAACCGTTGGCGCGTCGTGCCCGTGTCGCTGCGCGGCGGCATCACCGTCTCGATCCCCACCTCACCCGGACGCGGCAAGTCGATGCACAGCACGCGCCGCAGCACGAAATCCCCCCGTTTGACGGGGCTAGTCACGTCTTCATAAGCGTGGGCAGAAAGGAAGCTCGCTTGTTCGAGCACGCCCACGCGGCGCTGCGCCGTCAACCGCACGCGCGCACCGAAGAAGCCCGGGATGCCGTAATATTCAGCCATTTCTCGATCGAGCGAGGTGAAGCCAGCTCTCAGCAGGCTCGGGAGCGACGCGCCGCCATAGACCATCACCTCGTCCACGAAGTTCCTCGTCTCGCTGAGCATGTGGCTGCGCAAGCTGTCGTAGTTCGAAACCAGATGCGCCGCCTTCGCCGTGCGCTCGAGCTGATCGACTTCGAGCCACTCGAGCACGAACTGTCGAAAATGGTGGCGCGTCGAGCTCTGCGAAAGCAGGCGCCGCGCCTGGGCTTCGCGCTCTCGCTCGTCCAAGAGCCGCCCTGGAACGGCCGCGATTCCGAGCAGCTCGCTGTCGGGGGCGGTGCCAGACACCGCGTACGCGAGGCTGCTCGCGATTTCGTAGGGTGTCAGCGTGATGCTGTCGCCGCTGCCCCCGAGCTCGCTCAAGTAGAGCAGGCTCGGGGCGCTGAGCAGCGTGGAGAGCACGAGCTTCAGGCCTGCAGCGAGCTCCGAATCTCCTTCGGCGGCGTTCGCGCCGGCGACGAAAAGCGCACGCAGCGCGTCGTGTTCAGCGCGGGTCGCGGGGCGGCGGAATGCCTTGAGAACGAGTTCGGCGAGCGTCCGATCGATGCAGTCCGGGCTCGCCTCAGCGTTTTCGGCGCAGGGAATGAGCTCGCGCAGGTGCTGGCTGGCCGCCGAAGCCGCCAGCCTTTCGGCGACGCGGGAGAGCTCGGCCGCGTAGTACGACGGCAGGGCTTGCCGCTCGTTGATGGTGTAGCCATCTTGGCGCTCGTCAGGCGGGAGCGCGTCGTGAATGCTCTCGTTCGTACCGAGTAAGCCATTCACCGTGCGCTCGTACTCGACGTTGCTGAGGCGCCGCACGCGGGCCGGTAGCAGAGCGTCACTCGGCGCGGCAACCCGGGGCGCTTCATGCGTGCAGGCGAGCAGCGTCACAGCGCAGCTGAGCGCACGGAGCCAGCGGCCGCCGCCCGCGCACCTCATAGGGCCTTGGGCGACGCGGGGCGAATCCACTCGACATCGTCGAGCCAGGCGTCGGCGGGTAGATTCGGCACGGTGGCCGCGAATTGCAGGCTCATCAGGCGCGCGGGGTCGAAGCGCACGGATTTGCCCCAACCACCCTGCTGCAATTGATCCCAGCGGATTTCTCGGGTTTCCCAGGCATCGCTGAGACGAAGCAGGAAGCTATGCATATCCCAGCACTTGTCGCTGCAACTACCGCCAAACTCCGCGGCAGTCGTCTCGGGCATGCCGAAGCGCACGAGCAACACACCCTTGCCGCGCGCGCGTAGGCGCAGTCCCGCAAAATGGCCCGCGTTGAGCGGACACTTTGCCTCCGCACCGACGTGCGCCAAGGTCGTGCCCCAGGTGACGCCCCAGTCGGTCTGCCCACTAGCGCGGAGGTGCGCCGCGAACTGATTTTCGGGCGTTCCCTCGCTCGCCAGGCTCACGGGTTCGAATTTGCCCTCTGCGGGGAATACCTGAGCGCCTGGCGTGTGGTCGGTCGCCGTGAACCACCAGCCCTCGCGCTCGAAGCCTCCAAACAGGCGATGATCGCCATCTTCGAAGTCGTCGAGGCGCGCGTCTTCGCTCGCGGGAACGGAGTCGCAAGGACCTTTGGCGGGCTTGGCTTCCGCTTGGGCCGCGCTCGCTCCAGGGTCGACCACGGCGCCGCGACCGCCAAACACCGGCGCGCTTTGCTGATTCGGGCCGCATGCTGCCAGGCCGCCGAGCGCCAAACCTCCCAGCGACGGCAGGCAGCGCAACCACCGCGAGTGCGAAAAGCGCGAAAGATAGGAATGCATGGGATTTGGGGCCAATTTTTCCATTTATTGAGGGAGCCGGCCGAGTTGGGGGAATCGTTTGCAAAAAAGGGGCGTCGTATCTGTGATGGCCGGCTTCGCGCCCGACGATCGAACTTTCGAGCGCGCCGTTTCCGAGGCTTTTCAGCTGCCGAAAAATCTCGACAGCGTGAAGCGTCCGTTCGATCGTTCGGCGTGCTGCCGGCCATTGCCATGACGTGCTCTTCGAAACGGTCGCTTTTCCCCGGCGGCTGGCGCTAGCCCAGTCCAGGCCCGAGCCGCGCGTGGCGCCCCCTCCCAGTGATACCTCGAGCGAGCGCTTTCGCGCGCTGCTGGCAGCGCATTTCGACTTCGCCTGGCGCACACTGAGACGCCTGGGCGTGGCGCCGGCCGATGTGGACGACGCAGCGCAGGAAGTGAGCGTCGTCTTGGCGCGCCGCCTAGCGGACGTACAGCCGGGGCGCGAGCGCGCCTTCATTTTTGCGACCTGCGTCCGAGTCACCGCGACGCGGCGTCGTTCTGAACGACGGCGCCTGGAGCTCGCGGTGGCAGAGCTCGAGCACGTCGAAAGTGCTGAGCTTTCTCCGGACGAGCTGACGGGGCTCGCGCGTGCGCGGCCTCTGCTGCAGCGCATTCTGGAGGAAATGAGCGATGAGTTTCGCTCCGTGTTCGTGCTCGCCGAGCTCGAAGAGTTGAGCGTTCCAGAAATCGCCGACCTGCTCGACATACCGATTGGAACGGTGAGCTCTCGCCTGCGCACCGCGCGCGAGCGCTTCCGCGCCAGCATCGCGCGACTGGCCCGGCGCGAGGACTTCAAAGGGCGATTAAGATGACCTCCTTCGATGAAGATCCGACTTCCGACAGGCCAGCGTCCGAGGAAGAGCTCGAGCGAGAGCTGCTTGCTTCGGGAAGGCTCGATGGCCCGAGCCCTGCGGCGCGTTAGCGTGCGTTGCAAGCTGGGCTGCTCGCGCTCTCCTCGCGGCGCCCTTCGCAGGCGCCCATTGCGCTCAGCGTGGCGGCGTTGGGGCTCGCCGCAGCCGCCGCGTTCGCGCTCTCGGCACGCACGAATCGCGAGCGACCGCCCGAGGTGCGCGCCGAGGCGCCGGCGCTGACGTCGAGCGTAGTGACCTCCCCGCCCTCACCGCGGGCGTGCCCGGAGCTGGTGGTCGGGCGAGGCGATGCGCCGTCGATTGCGACGTGGGAGCACGACGGCCCTTCGATTGTGGCCGCTGACGGCCGTTCGGGCACTTGGCTCACCTTCGACGACGGCACTGCCAAGCAGAACTTCGCGAACGGCGCGCAGCTCGTCGGCACGCCGCTCGCAGCGGCCCACTCACGGCGAGCGCTGCATCTGCGCGGCGGCCATTTCACGAAATGGGGCGTGGCTTTCGGCGCCGATCTCGCGACGGGCGCTTGCTATGATGCCTCGGCCTATGCCGGCATCGAGTTCTCCGCCAAAGGCCAAGCCGCGCTCTACGTCGGCGTTCAGGTGATCGACGTTCAATCCCCGAAGTTCGGTGGGTTTTGCGAGCACGAACCTTGTTACAACAGCCACCGGAAGCGCGTGGTCTTGGATAGCTCTTTCAAGCGCTACCGCGTGCGCTGGGAAGAGCTGGCGCAGCTCGACTCGCGCAGCGCCTTCCCCCTCGATCTCAAGCGCATTCGCTTTCTCGAATTCTCGTTGCGTCCGGAGGACACACCCTTCGACTTCTGGCTCGACGACGTCGCGTTCATTCCTCGCGGAGAGTGAACGGGCGGGTGGCTCGGCGGAGCAGGGTGGCGCTCGAGGCTTGACCGCTCGAGGCTTGACCGACAGATGCACGTTCCTGTATATACACGTTCGTGCATCTTGACCCCTTCGAGGCGCTCGCAGAACCCACGCGACGGCTCATCCTGGAAACGCTCGCCGCCGGGGAGTGTCCCGTGAACGAACTGGTGGCAAAGCTGCCGATTCACCAATCGGGCGTCTCGCGGCACCTGCGCATCCTGAGTGATGCCGGATTCGTGCAGGTCCGCGCCGACGGCCAGCGCCGGCTCTACTCGTTGCGGCCCGAGCCGTTTCAGCAGCTTGACTCGTGGATGTCCCGCTACCGAACGCTCTGGGCGGGACGGCTCGATCGCTTCGGCGCCGCGCTGGAGCAGCGCCGCGCGCCGAAGTCCCGGAGGCATTCGTGACGAGAGACCAGATCACGATGGAGCGGACGTTCGAGGCAACACTCCGAGAGGTGTGGGAGTTGTGGACCACGAAATCCGGCATTGAATCGTGGTGGGGCCCCGACGGTTTCCATGTGGAAGTTCACGCCATCGATCTGCGACCCGGCGGGTTGCTGCTCTACGCGATGATCGCGGACACGGCGGAGACCATCGAACTCATGAAGCAGCAGGGCATGCCCACCAGCGTCGAGGCGCGCATCACCTTCCGCGAGATCGTTCCACTGCAGCGCCTGGCCTACACGCACTTGGCCGATTTCATTCCCGGCGTGGCCGCGTACGACGTCGAGACGCTCGTCACGCTCGAACAGCAGGGCTCGAAGGTGAAGATGACGCTCTGCTTCGACCGCATGCATGACCCGACTTGGACCGAGCGCGCCGCTGCGTCCTGGGAGCTGGAGTTGAACCGCCTCGCCCGGAGTCTCGACCGATGAAAGCGAAAGTTATACCTAGCAGTGATGGCCGAAAGACCAGTTTACCCAAAGGGAAAGCGATGAAACCGACCAAGCCCGACGCGAGCGCGAGACCGACTGTCCATGTGAGCATCGATGTTTCGAACCTCGCTGCGGGACTGCAGTTCTATGAATCCGTGTTCGGCTTCGTCGAAATCGCTCGGCCCTTTCCTGCGCTGGCCATCCTCGATGCAAACAACGTGACGGTGTGCATGCACGAGAAGGCCGCTGGCACGAAACCCTCGCCCAAGGGAACCGACGTGCGCCGATACGAGCGCCACTGGACGCCGGTGCACGTCGATCTTCACGTTCACGATTTCGATGGCGTGCTCGGCAAGGTGCGCGCAGCGGGAGGCCTCATCGAGGCGGAGTATCGTGAGCAGGGGCCGATGCCGGCGGCGTTTTGTAGCGATCCCTTTGGAAATGGGTTTTGCGTGATCGGCGAAGGCAAAAAGCACGAATAAGCCGAGCAGGAACCGGTTTCTGAGAGTGTGTCGCTGACGACGAACACCGCTCTCACCCGCCGATTTGCACGGCCTTTCCGAACCACGTCTCGCTCTCGACGGCTTGAACCAAGAAGTCTGCGACGTCGGCGCGGGAAATGGAGCTCGGCACGGCTTCGATCGCCGCGGTTTTGATGTAGCGGTGTTGTGCGGGGCCGTTCGTCAGGCGACCGGGCCGCGCGATGACCCAGTCGAGTCCACTCTCCATGACCATGCGCTCCTGGCGCTCGTGGTCTTCGAAGGGCACTTTGAGCAGGATCCCGGCGAGGAGCTTGCGCACGACGAAGTTCAAGAGCTTGAGGCTCGGACCCGTGCCGAGCGCGCTCAGCACCGCGAGTCGCCGAACGTCATGGGCCTTCATCGAGTCGATGGCGTGACGGGTGCCGAGCGAGAAGTAGTTAGGGTTCTCCTTGAACTGACGAAGCGAGGCGGCAGAAGCTGTGATGATCACCGCGTTCTGCCCAGCCATGACGCCGTCGATCGAGGCGCGGTCATGAAAGTCGCCGGCGACCTTGTTCAACTTGGCGTGGTTCAGGGTGAGCCGCTCGGGGCGGCGGGCGAGGGCAGTCACTTCGTGGCCCTGTTCGAGCGCACGCCCAACGGCGAGTGCTCCGGTCCCTTGTGAGGCACCGAGAATTAGGATGCGCATAGGGCACAGCTATCCGCGGCAACGCCGTCGCCGTCAACCGCGCGAGGTTCCCTCGTTAAACGAAGCCGGATCGGCGCTGTGCCTAGCGATTGTCAGCGGGGGGTCGCGTTTGGCGCAAGATGGCTCGGGGCGCGACGCGCTGGTTTTCAGGGCGCGACGTGCGAGGCGCGCATCTCTCCAAAACGTCCCAGACCGGCGTTAGCCGCGGCCAACACTTCCGCCACAATCTCCGCGACGGAGCGGTTCTCGGTTTGAATCAGTTGACCCAAACTGCCAATGTTGGCCTCGATTGCGGCGTGAGTTTGCTCGACGACTCTGCCCAAACGCTTGCGGTGTCGTCGGGTGCGTTCGCGTTCTCCGACGACGTGGAGCGGAGCCCACAGCACGAAGCAGTAGAGCAAGGAGTCGAGCCCGAGCTCATGAGCAAATTCACGAAGGTGAGCGGCATTCGGGAATACGTAGTCGACAACCACTAGGTCATAGCCCGATTCGATGAACACCGCCGCGACGCGTGCGGCGGCCCGATAGGTGGTGCGGGCGCGCACGGTCTTTGGCTGCCGAGCCACGATGAAATCCCTGAGCGCGTCACCATGCACGCAGGCGCCGTTCGACGCGCTGGCCGCGAGCGCGCGGGCAACCGTCGTTTTCCCGACGCCCGGCGGCCCGTTGAGTAGGATCACGCGCTTTTCGATTGGTCACTTTAGACGCAAGCGCCCTCGCCTGCCAGGCGTTCGGGCGCGGGCACAGTCGGCGCAGTGAACCATGCTGAATAGTGGCAGGTGCTCGGCAGGATAGGCGAGCGAGCTTGGCTCGATCGCGTTACGCGCCGCGCTCCACAGCCACGACGACGATGCATGGTAATGCGCAAGCTACCGCGGTTTGCGTCAGGGAGCTTGGTCGCGCGGGCCGGCACTGCTATGCAGCGCGCAATGCATTTCGAGACGCGGACCGAAATGGCCGCCGACTCGAGCGATCCCAGAGGAGACAATTCGATGCGGTATTTCGGAGCTCGCGCGCTATCAGCTGCTTGTTTGATGTTGGCTTCGGCCTGCGAGGAGGAGAAGCCAAAGGCGGCGCTGCCCCCCGCCGCAAGCGTCGTGGCCAGCGCGGCGCCCACACCCACGCCGGCGCCGCCGCCTCCTGTCACGCCTCCAACTGTCGCCAAGCGCCCGAAGGTCGACATGGAGCTTACGGCCGCGCGCCGCGCGGCCATCGAAACCAAATACCCGGAAGCCAAGGCGTTCTTGGTTGGCAAGCAGCTGGAAGAAAAGCTCAAAACCAACAAGGCGATCAAAGCCAAGGAGGGCGCGGTGACGGCCTTCGATCATGCGGCGAAGGGTAAGTGGGTCCTGTTCAGCGGTTTGATGGTCAACCTGACCGACAAGGGCTTTGACCTAGCCATCGTATACACGCCGCAACTGCCGAACGACGTCATGGGTATGAGCCGGCAGTTTTTCGAGGTCACCCTGAGCGACGTCGAAGGCTACGACCAGGCCCAGTTCAAGTCCGGCGATCCGGTCGTGGTGCTAGCCAAGTATCTCGGCGGCGGCAAAGCGACGCCCGCGCATGAGCTGGTGGCGACGGAGGTTTGGAAGTAAGAGCCGCCCGCTCCGCCGTCGTCGCCGCGGAAGCTCACTGCTTTTGGATCGATATCGCGTCGGCGGCGGCTCCCGACCAGAACGACGCGCTGACGCTCGAATGCCGCAATGCTGCCGAAATCCGGCCACGTGTGTGACGATTGGACCCACGCGCATCACTCCGCTCCCGAGTCGCCCTTCGAAAATCGGCTTCGCCCCAATGCTCCGAAGGCGGCGGCCGCGAGGCACACCAGGCCCCCGATCGCGATTGGGGCGCGAGCTCCAGCGAGATCGGCAAGCTGCCCGACGATGGGGCCCCCGATCAGCGCGGTCCCGCCGATCAGCGCGGTCTGCAGAGCCAATACCCGGCCGTGCATGTCGCGCCGTGTGCCAACCTGCGCGATGCTGGTCGACGCGGTCAGATACACAATGCTCGCCGCCCCCACCAGGAACACCGCGGGCCCTGCGAGCCACACCGAAGGCATGACCGATAGCAGAAGCAAGGCGGCCCCGAGCGTCAGTGCGCCAGCCAGGGCGTGTCGGAGCGCCACGAGCCGCCGCTGCGCAACGACCAGCGTGCCAACCACAGCACCGCACCCCAGCGTGGTGTAGAGCGCGGCGAAAGCGGCCTCCGTGCCGTGCAGCGAACGGGTGGCAAAGAGGGGTAATGCCACGCGCAGGTTGAAAGAGAAGATTCCGATGACTGCGAACATCGCGAAGCTGATCCAGAGGCGCGGCTCGGACGCGACGTAGCGCAGTCCCTCGCGCACTTCGCGACCGGTGCGCGCTTTGGGCGGCTGCCGCAGTAGCTCGCGCTCGCGCATCATGAGGAGGCACGCGATCACTGCCAGGTACGTGAGCGCGTCTACACTGAAGCATAGGCCAAAGCCGAGGCTTGCGATCAGCACGCCGGCCAGCGCGGGACCCGCGACCTGAGACAACGCGACGATCGTGCTGTAGAGCACGACCGCATTCGGCAAATCGTCCTTCGAGACCATCTCCGGGACCAACGAACGACGCAGCGGGTTGTCGAACGCCAAGAGTACGCCACCTGCGAGGGCGAACGCGTACAAGAGAGCGAGTGATGGATGGGGCCAGAACGCGAGCACGGCGAGCGCCGCGGACTGAGCCATCTCGAGGCTTTGCGTCACCAGCAACGCGCGACGCTTGTCCGTCCGGTCCGCCACCGCGCCGGCCCACGCCGACAGCGCAATCAAAGGCCCGAACTGACACGCGGCGAGCGCGCCGACGGCAAGGCCGCTGTGTCCGAGCTTGAGCACGAACAAGATGAGCGCCAAGTTCGTAAGCTGATTGCCCGTGTTCGAGATCAGCTGGCCGATGAAGAAGAGCCGAAAATTGCGCGTCGCGAGCGACTGGAAGGTCTTGCCGAGGGCAGCTCGTGCGCCGGCAGCAAGGGACGGAGGCGGGGGCGATCCGGACATGGGTGG
>JAEUAF010000204.1 GCA_019695485.1 Sorangium sp. | reverse complement strand
ACGAGGCGCGGCGGCCTCCGGCGCCCGGTACTTTCGTCCGACGCCGTTTTCGCGCAACGCGGGGAGTGGCTGCCCGAGAAGAGAGCGTTCGGCTCTCATTCTCTAGGAGGCCCTGATGACGGACCCGATTTGCCAAAACCGCGGCTTTTACGAGTTTCCCGTGGACGCGTGCCGCATCAACGACTGCGAAGGGGGCCTGAATGCCCCCGCCGCGGGTCCCGCGGGCACCCCGACTCCGCCCAACAAGATCACGCTCGACCCCGTCACGATCGTGGGCGAGCTCGGCTCGCGGGAACTGATTCAGCAGTATGACGCAACACAGGCCCGCGCGCCGAGTTGTCGAACTGAGAAAGACAACGCGGAGCTCACATGTCTCAGCGCGGCAGGCAACCTGCTTGCGGCGGCGCCGGCGGGACCGCTACTGGGTAGCTTCGTTGCCTTCAACTCAGGGCTTAGCTGCGGCAGGGAACTGCGTGATCTCTACGACTGCGAGCAGCGCAAATGACGTGCTCAGACGGTGTCACGGAGCGGCCGGCGTGCGACACCGAGGCCCGCTCTATTTCTTGGCTCGCGCTTTCCACTCTGCTGGTTGTGATCGGCGCCGGGATCGGCTTCGCGTGGCAGCGTGGCTCCGGAGCACGCTCGAGGGAGCTCGACGCCGCGGTCGACGCGGGGCTCGGGCTCACCTATTTCGCCGCCTGCGCGCTTGCCGCCAGGCGGCTGCTCCGAATCACGCCCGACGACCGGCTGTGGTGGGTCGCGACCGTGATGACGAGCCCCATCACGATCGTCTGGAAAGCGCAGCCAGGCCTCGCGTTGTGGGCCGCCGGCGTTAGCTGGATCGCGCTGCTTTGGGCCTGCGTGACGCGGCGGCGGCGCGCGGCGCGGGGGTGCATTGCGCTCTCTGCGTTGGTCGTTGTTGGGGCGGCGGCGCACACGCTGTGGGGCGCCTTTCTCCGCTGAGCGCTGGTGCCAGGGCCCACGCCACACCGCTCGAGACAGAAGCCACGAATTCTGTCAGCCTATTCGGTAGCCAACGGCCAAGGACAACGTGCGCTTCAAGACCAAACTGTTCCGCTATCCCGGCCCTGGCGGCTGGACCTTCGCCCGCATTCCCGCCAAGCACGCGCCCCCGGTGACGGAGGCTTGGGGGCGAACGCCCGTGCGTGCGCGGGTGGACGGGCATGAGTGGGAGACGAGCGTCTGGCGCGACAAGCAACACGGCACACTGCTTCCGGTGCCGAAGCGCTTGCGCGGCGCGAAGGGCGACGGCGACACGGTGGAGGTCGAGTTGATGCTACCTCAGCGCCCGGCTTCGTAAACGCAGTAGGTTCCTGTTCGGATCGTCGCGGTCAGGTGTTCGCCCAGGCGGGGGGATGCGGCGCGGACTTGGGCAAGCGCGTGGCTGATGCGGCGCTGCACGTTGCTGCGGGCGCGTTCGCTGGCGGCGCCGCTGCGGCGTTCGCGTCCGCCAAGACCAAAAGCTCGTTCGAGCTCCGCGCTGAGCGCTTCGATCTCCTCGCTCGCGCGCTGGCTACGGCCCAGATCTCCGGAGTTTTCCGCCTCCTCACGCTCGACCGAGAGCTCCGCGAGGCGGGCGCGATACTCAGCCCGAGCTCTGCCGTCGAGGGCAGGCCCCGCGTCGCCACCATCGGTCAAGTCGCTCGAACCTGCAAGATCCAGCACGTGGAGCGGCGAGCCGGGCTCTGTCGTGAGGCGTGCGAGCATCTGGATGCCGCGCGAATCCGCAACGTGCACGCGCTCGCCGAAGCCGCTCACGATCCACAGCTCCCCTTCCCGCTCGAATGCGGCCTGGTTCAAGACGGCGCGAGGCAACGGCTGGGAGTCGACTGGGACGGGCGCGGATTCGGTCCGAGTCGCTTGCCGTGGCGACGTCGAACAGCGCGCGATCAGGCCTGGCATACCGAGCCGCTCGGCCACGCTCAGGGCAGAAGCCCGCAGCTGCAAGGCGCGCGCGGCATCGCCTGGGCGCGCGCGGCTATCGAGCGCGTCCGCCCAATCGGCGCGGATGTGCGCGGTCCACACCACACTCCCGAGTCGCCCGGCGATGCAAAGCGCTGCCTCGGCGTGCGCGTCGATGGCGTCCCAACGCTCGCTCGTCGCGGCCAATCGGAGCAGGAGCCGGTCCACGAGGTCCATCACTGCGGAGCCGACCATCGACGCCAACACGATGCGGCCGCTTCGTGGAGCGAGTTCAGAATAAGCCTTTTCTGCACGCGCGCGGTCCTTGGCGAACACAATCGCGTCGGTCACCATGGCCCCGAGGTCTGGATCGGATGGAATCCGATCGCCGAGTTCCGCGAGGGCGGCGCGCGCGTCGTCGAGCGCGCCGCCCTGCGAAGCGAACCAGGCCGCAACGGCTGCGCGTCCGGGCGCGTACTCCGCGAGCCGCGTCGCGCGCGCGGGATCTTGCGGAGCGGTTCGCAACCACGCTGCTATCGCGCGGTGTACGTCGGCGATCCACGATGCGCTGGCGTCGCCGATCTCGCTCGAGATGGCGTCGAAGAGGCTCGCTTCGGCCTCGGCAGCCGCGAATCGCCCCTCCAGCAGCGCCACCAGCGCGCGCAGCAGGTGGATTTGGCGCTTCCAGCGCGGCAATGACAGCGCCTCCGCTTCAGCGATGAACGCTTGCAGTGCGGCGTCGAAATCCTGCCGGTGGACGCGCTCGAGCGCCGTGAAGCACAGCCGAAGTCTCGTGTGAACGGAGATCCAGCGATCGACGCCCCGCGCAAGCTCCAGCACTTGGTGATGGATACCTTCGAGCGTCGCGGGCTCGACGTAGTCCACGAGGGCAGCCGTGGCGACATAGGTCACGTCGAGGCGATCGCGCGGCGCCAACTGTTTCGCGAGCTCGATGGCTGACAGCGCGCGGCGGACCGGCTCACCGGGATCGCGGGAAGGCTGTTCGGCGGCCGCGAGCCGAGCCAGGAGCCGCGCACGCAACGCCAGTGGCCCGTGCTCTCCGAGCAGTCCCAACGCTTCATGCAACACGCTCACGAGCAACGGATCGGTCCGCCCGAAGCGAAACTCGAGGCCGCGCGCGAGCGCGATGCGGGCAAATAGCTCAGCATCCTCCGACTGGTCGAAGGCCCCAAGCGAGCGCATGATGTGGGCAGCTTCGTCGCAGAGCGCCGCCGCCGCAGCATGTTGAGTCGCGTGCTGCAGCGCCTCAGCCCGAGCGGTGAGCAGCGCGGCTCGCCGTCGGCGATCGTCGGGCCGAGCGACGGCGAGCGCCGAAAGCGCGCGTTCCAAGAGGGATGCGGCGTCCTCGAACGCGAGCTGCGCCATGCACTCAGTCGCGGCGCGCTCCGCAAAGGACACCGCCGCATCCGCCGCGAGTTGACCAGCGGCCAGCAACTGATGCGCGATCGCAGACGTGTCGTGCGGAGTCACGCGCTCGAGCGCGCGGGCAGCCGAGAGATGCGAGCGCGCTCGCTGCTGCGAGTCGAGCTCTTCGACCAAAGCTTCGGCCACGAGCGCGTGAGAGAATCGGAATTGATCCGGCGCCGTCGCCGCGATCATGCCGAGCGTGAGCGCCGGCTCCAGGAGCTGTCCGATCGCCTCGTTCCCCCGCATATGCGCCACGATCTGACCCCGGAAGTCGCGACCGACGACGGCCGCCGCGAGCAACGCCTCTCGCGTATCCACGGGTAGCCGAAGTACACGATCGCGAATGACCGCCCGAACGCTGGAGAGCGGCGGCAGGCCGAGCGAGCCCTGCGCCTGTGCCGAGGCGAGTAGCTCCTCGACGAACAACGGATTGCCCGCGCTAAGCTCGAAGACTCGGCGAGCATCGACGCGATCACCAACCAGCGCTTCGACCTCCGCGTGACCGAGCCGCGCCAGCGGAAGACGGAACGCGCCACGCTGGATCCGCCCGAGTGCCGCCGCGACTTCTCGCGTCGCGTCCGTGTCGCGCGCGGCGAACGCGAACAGAACTTTGCGGCCCATCAGGAGCGGCATGGCGTGCTCGAGGAGCTGCAAGGAAGAGGGGTCGGCGGCGTGGAGGTCATCGAAGAGTAGAGCGATGGCCGCGTGCGACGCGCGGCGCCCGAGGAAGGCGACCACTTCCGAGAAGCGAGCGAGCCGCACGCTGGCGTCGCCATGCCCTTCGAGACTGCTGAGTGCGGGCGCGCGATCGTCGGGCGTTTCGAGGGCTGCGAGCAGCTGAAGCCAGGGCAGGAACGGCGGTGTCAGCCCCACCTCCCAGGTCCGCGCCCAGGTCGCGATCCCCCCCGCGGCGATGACCCGCGTCACGAGCTCCTCGAGCATCCGCGTCTTGCCGATGCCAGGCTCACCGCTGATCATCAAGACCGCGCGCTCCCCACGCAGTGCCGCGCGGATCACTTCGCCGAGCACCTGAAGCTCCCGGTCGCGCCCGACGAGCAGGCGATCTTCCACGACCATCACCTAGCACCAGCATTAGGGGCGCAGCAAGCGCACCTCGCGAGCATGTTGGGCGCGCCGACTCCGGTCCCAGTCACCCGTGCAGTAGACCGAAAATGCCTGAACCGCCTCGCCGTTCACGTCGGCCCGGAACAGCTCGCGCGAGTACCAGCTCTCGCCGCCGTGCGTCCATTCTTCCTCGACCTCCAAGACAAACCCGGTGGGAGTCGGGTCGCAGCGCGAGCGAGAGACTTTCCCGGGACCGGCGTGCCCCGCCCTGCGCAATTCGACGACCGCGCCGAGCCCCTGAGCCTGCAGGCGCCAGCGCGGCAGCGTGAAGTCGCAGAACACGTCGGGGCTAAAGAGCCCCTCGGGGGGCACGCCCGTTTCGAGAAAGTGAATGAAGCGAGCTGACGCTAGCTCGGCCTGCTCTTTCGTCATGCCGCGCTCACTTTCGCAGCGTGAGGGCCATCACACTGGTCGACACGCCGCCGACGAAGGTCTCCGCGCGCCCCACCAAACTCTTGCTGTCGCTCGCGAACGACAGGTCGATCACCTCCTTCAGCGGCTTGCCCTCTTGCGTTCCCGTGTACACGAATTGGATGCTGTTCGACGCAGACGCCGGCGCGACATGATCGTGCGTCTCACCCGCGTTGGTCACCGAGTACCAGTGGTAGGTGTTCGTGTTGGGCTCGTAGCCCATCAGATCGGTCTCTTCGTACGCGGCCATTCCCGGAACGCCGGTGACGTGAAACGTGCACAGCACGCCATATTGGGCCGACGTGCGTTTGCAGCTCCAACTCGCGACGATCTTGGCCTCGTCCTTACCCATCTTCATCGATCCAGCCCCCTTCCAAGATCCCACTAGGCAATCCATACCGGCGACTGGCTTCGGTAGCGGCTCCGCGAGCGCGGTGAGCGGCAGCACGAGAAACAGGGGCGCAATCAGACGGGAAATCGTTTTCATGGTTGTTCTCCTTGTGATCTCTGGGCGTGACGAAGCGCGTCACGGCGTTCCAGGGAGTGGAAAAGCGGCGCCACGCCGGCTGGCCCAAAGGCCGGCGCTGATTGAAAATTGCGACCTCCTCCGAGTGATGAAAATTACGTCTACCCCCCGCCGCGATTGGACTACACCTGCCACGCGGGTCGTGGCGGCGAAATTCTGCGGAGCACAGCGTGACGTTCAATAGCCTGCAGTACGTCGCGTTCTTCGGGCTGGTGTGGCTGGTCGTCGCGGGGTTGTCGGCGCGCTGGTTTGGACGCCTGGTCGCACGCTGGGTGACCGATCCAGACTCGCTCGCGATTCGTCTGCGCAACGGCTTCTTGCTGCTAGGAAGCTACGTATTTTACGGCGCCTGGGACTACCGTTTTCTAGGCCTGCTCTGGCTCTCGACGCTGCTCGACTACACGTTCGGCCGCTTGATGGGCAATGTCGGCGATCACCCGCCGCGCCGACGCCACGCATTCATCGTGGCCAGCGTCCTAATGAACCTGTCGATCCTCGGGTTCTTCAAGTACTTCGGCTTCTTCGCGAACAGTCTGGAAGCGTTGGCCCAACACTTTGGGATCGCTCTCAGCCCCATCGTGCTGACAGTAGTGCTCCCAGTCGGCGTGAGCTTCTATACGTTTCAAAGCCTGAGCTACACCATCGACGTCTACCGCGGGCAGCTCCCGCCGGCGCGTAGCTTGCTCGAATTTGCGACGTTCATCGCGTTCTTTCCACAACTCGTCGCAGGCCCGATCGAGCGAGCCGTCACGCTGCTACCGCAGTTTCGCGCACCGACGCGCATCACGCGGGAGGACCTGAGTGAGGGCCTGTTTCTGGCCGCTGCCGGCCTTTTCAAGAAGGTCGTGATCGCCGACAACCTGGCGTTGATTTCCGCCAAGGCGTTCGGCCTTTCGGACCCGACTGGCTTGCAGGCGCTGGTTGGCTCTTACGCCTTCGCGTTTCAGATCTATTGCGACTTTTCCGGCTACACCGATATCGCGCGGGGTTGTGCGCGCTGCCTCGGCTTCCGCATGATGCTGAACTTCAACCTGCCGTATTTCGCGCGTGATCCGAGCGACTTTTGGCGACGTTGGCATATCAGCCTAAGTTCGTGGCTGCGCGACTATCTGTACATTCCTCTCGGCGGCAATCGTGGGGGGCGCTTCCGCGTGTACCGCAACCTCATGCTCACCATGTTGCTCGGTGGCCTCTGGCACGGAGCCGCGTGGACATATGTGGCCTGGGGCGCCCTGCACGGCGGCCTCTTGTGCGCGCACCGCGCCTTGCGCCCGTGGCTGGCGCTGCTCACCCCGGGCGGCCCGCTCGGCAAAGCGCTCTACGCCATGGTGAGTTGCGTGGTGTGGTTTCACCTGGTGTGCGTGAGCTGGATCCTGTTTCGCGCCGATAGCCTGGCGCGCGCTGGGTTGATGCTGCGAGCTTTGCCGAGCGTTTCGTTGCATGACGCCAGCGTGCAGCTGGCAGCGTTGGGGCCCGTGCTGATGCCGGGCGTGCTGGTTTTACTGCTGCTCGGCTTTCAGCTGGCAGAGCTTCGAAGCCGCGATCTGATGGCTTGCTTGCATGGCCCGGCCCCGCTGCGCTCGGTAGTCTACGCGGTAGGTGCACTGCTCTTCGTTTGGGTGGGACAATACGGTGATAGCCCCTTCATCTACTTCCAGTTCTGAGCGCCTGGCGCCAAGCTCGTGGCTGTCCCCGGCCCCTTGGGGGCTCCTCGGCGCAATCGGGCTCTTGCTCGCGCTCGAGCTCGGGCTGCGCATCCTCGACCCGCGCGGGGTCGTCCCCTACGCAGGCGGCGACCGGGAGTACACGAGTCTCGATTCGTATCTGACCACGCAAGGCGCGCGGGAAATCGCCATCCTCGGCAACAGTCGCCCGAAGATAGCCATGGCAAACCCGCTCCTTACGGACGTTCTCCCGCGCAAGGCAGCGGGGGCCCCTTACACCGTCGGCAACTACGCGATTTCTGGGGCACACGCCGAGGAGACGCGGACCGTCGTGTCCCTACTGCTGGCCGCCAGCACGCGCCCGCGGTTGCTCGTCTATGGCGTGACACCGCGCGACCTAGCCGTCCACGAGGAGGGGCAGCCGTTCGCGCGCTACTTGTGGCACCTCCAAAGCTTCTTGTTCGATCGAAAGCTGCGGGGTTCGTATCTCGACGCGTTCTTGCCGCAAGTTCTTCGCAATGAGGCGTCGCGCTTCTCGTTTCTCTTTCGCCTGCGCTACGAAACCTACGATGCGTTCCTGGCAGCCAACGATCGCGATGTCATCGCCCACTTGAAAGCGATCGTGAAGAACCACGCCGAGCCGCCGCCGCTCCCCTTCGATGGCGCGCCAGATCCGCAGCTGATGACGCGAGACGCGGATTCTTCTCGGCGGATTTCGAGAGCTGCCGCGCGTCGATACCTCGGAGAACGCTATCGAGATCCCGACTGGCCGCACACCGTGCAGGAGAAATTCCTGGAGGCGCTGGCGCGCAAGGCCAAGAACGCTCAAGTGCCTTTGGTCTTCGTCGAGATCCCACTCAACCCAGCGCTTCAAGCCGAGCTACCGCCCAACACGCTGCCGGGCTTCTACGAAGTGATGGCGCGAGTATCGGCGCAATACGGTGCTCCCTTCATTCGTGTGTCCGATCTCGGAACGAAGTTCGTAGCCTCGGACTTTCGAGAGGTCTCGCACCTGAACCGAATCGGCGCGAAGAAGTTCTGCCGCGCCCTAGCTCCCAAACTCACGCCCTACCTACCCAAAGAGTGACGCGGATCGCGCGCGTTACGCCGTCGTCGCCTTGCGCAACGCCGGTGCCACCTTGCTGGCGAAGAGCTCGATGCCCTTGGCGACGTCCGCATACGGTTGACCGCCAATGTCGATTTGGCCAAAGTAGCGCGACATGCCAATGGCTTCGTGCTGCAAGAGCAGCTTGTCGATGACCGCTTGAGTGTCGCCGCCGACCAACGAACCTTGCGGCGACAACATGCTCGCATAGGCCGCGGGCGGCATCGGCCCCTTGAAGAGCGGCTCCAAATAGGCCGAATAATAGGGATAGAAGTCGTGCTCCGTTGCCTGCGAGGTGTCGCTAACGTGCAGGTGAGAGAAGAGTGCGATCTTGGGCTTGGCCGCTCGGTCGCCTCGTTCGGCCCATGCTCTCCGATAGAGATCGGCAATCTGTGCGTAGCCCTTCAGGCTGCCGCCGACCATCGGGATCGCCAGCGGGTAGCCGAGCAGAGCCGCGCGAACGACGCTCTCGGGCGAGCCCGCGCCGATCCACACCGGGAGCGTTTGCTGGGCGGGACGCGGTGCGACTTCCAAGCCCGCCAGCGGCGCTCGAAAGCGGCCTGACCAAGTGACGCGCTCGTGCGCATTGATCTCCGCGAAGAGGCCGAGCTTCTCGACGAAGAGCTCGTCGTAGTCTGCCAAGTCGTAGCCGAAGAGCGGGAAGTTCTCCGTGAACGCGCCGCGCCCAAAGATGATTTCGACTCGTCCGCCCGACACTAGATCCGCCATCGCGAACTCCTGAAAGGTTCGCACTGGGTCCGCGGTGCTGATCGAGGTGGACGCGCTCGTGAGTCGGATTTTGCTGGTCCTGGCCGCCATCGCCGCGATGATCGTCGCGGTCGCGGAGTTGACGTAGCGCAGAGAATGGTGTTCTCCCACGCCGATCAAGTCGAGGCCGGCGTCGTCGGCTAGCTTCGCCATGTCGAGCATTTGCCGCATGCGCTCGCGCGGCGTCACGCTTCGCCCCGAGCGCGGGTCGCGCACCAAGTCTCCGAAGGTATAGATACCGAGCTCGATCGTCATTCACCGACACGTTCGCTCGCGGGGCGCCGCGGATGCAAGGCCGACGCACGGCCCGGCGTGAGCCGCGTGCAACCAGGGTCGCATCCGCTGCCACTTGTTCATACACGGCGCGCGCCGTGAAAGACCCAAATTCGCCGACAACCGCGCGAACCAGCGGAGCGAGCTCACGAAACGCGGCACACATTGTCCGCCTGCGTCGTCGAATTCACGACGCGCGAATCGAGGCTGGTGAGTTCGTTCTGCCTGACGGCGCGCTCGCCGTCACGATACGCTGACGACAATGTTCCTTGTTGGTAGAGCGCTAGCACGCGCCTGTGCGCTGCTGAGTCTGTGTGGAGCGGCCACGGCGTGCTCGAGCGGATCGGATTCGTCGCACGCTGCGGCCGAGCCCGCGCTCGAAGTCGTGTTCACGCCGAGTGGCGGAACCTTCGCCACGACTCAAACTGTCGCTCTGTCGACCGATCCCGGCGCCGAAATTCACTACACCCTCGACGGCTCCGAACCGGGCCCTGCTTCCCCCAGCTACGCGACTCCCCTGCTGCTCGTGCAGTCGACCCGTTTGCGCGCGCGGGCCATGATCCCGGGCCCGACGGCGGCTGGGAGCGCGGGCGGCGCCAGCGGGAGCGCAGGCATGGCGAGTACGGCAGGCAGCGCCGGCATGCTCTCGCCACCAGCGAGGGAAGGCGCCGTCTACGGTAGCCGCTATTTCAAGCTGGCGGCCGACAGCGTGGGGTTTGCTTCGAACCTGCCTATCGCCATCATCCACACGTTCGAGTCGGGGAAACTCGATGCGCAAGGGATGACGTCGGTTCCCGCAGACCTCGAGATTTTGGAGGCGAGCGGCGGCGTCAGCCACCTGTTGGGCTCGGCGACCGTCGATACGCGTATCGGCATTCACGTGCGTGGAGAGACCTCCCGCGGCTTTAGCAAGAAGCAGTACGCGATCGAGCTTTGGAAGGAAGCCAAGGATCAAGACAATGACGAGGCGCTACTCGGCATGCCCGCCGGCTCGGATTGGGTGATCTCCGACCCCATCGCCATGGATCGAAGCTTGATCAGAAACGCTTTGGCCTACGGGCTCAGCAACGCCATCGGCCGCTATGCCCCGCGCACGCGCTTCGTCGAAGTGTATTTGGTCGACAGCGGTGGGGAGCTCAGCCAAGCGAATTTCCTGGGGCTCTACACCCTGATGGAGAAGCCAAAGCGCGGCAGCGCGCGTGTCAACGTGCAGCCGCTGAGCGCGGGAACCCTGGCGGCCGACTTGACGGGCGGCTACTTGCTGAGAATCGACAAGGGGACAAATGACTTTCAAGCCGCTGGCAAGGGCGTCCAATTCGTGTACCCCGACGGCACGGTGATGAGCCAACCCGCCCGCAAACCACACCTCGACTACATCCAGAGCTTCATCAATACCTTTGGTGCCGCCAGCCAGGCGAGCGACTTCAAAGCGCCGGCCACGGGCCAGCACTACTCCGAGCTCATCGACGTCGATGCCTTCATCGATCACGACATCCTTTGCGCGATGCTGAAGAACGTCGATGGCCTGCGAATCAGCACCTACTTCTACAAGGATCGCGAAGGCAAGCTCGGAGCCGGGCCGATCTGGGATTTCGACCGCAGCGCGGGCACGCCCTACGACGACCGTGCCGTGGCCCCCGAAGAGTGGAAGCGCGCGGGTAGCGACGGAACCGACTACTTCAAAGAGGGCTGGTGGGGCCCGCTCTTCAACGACAAGACCTTCCGCACCCGCTACGCCCAGCGCTTTACTCAGTTCTTGAACGGCCCGATGTCGGCCGCCAACCTGACGAGCGCCGTGGATCGCTTGTCCAGCGAAGTCGGGGCCGCGGCCGATCGCGATTTCAAACGCTGGACGGACACGCCGCCAAAGAACGGTTCCTACGCGACAGAACTGAGCGTCCTCAAAGACTTCCTGAGTCGGCGCGCAGCCTGGATTCAGACCCAGCTGCCCACGTTCCCGTAGCAAGCCCAAAGGACTCAGTTCCCCGCCAGCGAGAAGTCGTCAATCGACAGCGTGCCGCTCGTCGTTGAAGCGCCAATTTGACAAGTGCCATTGCTCACGGCGACCCCGCTCAGGCTAACCTTGGTGAACGCCGTCGTCGCAGCGATGGCCGCACTTTTGTCGGTGCCGCCGAAGCCCTTGGCGTAGAGCGTGCCCGCGCTGCCCTTGACCCAAACCGAGAGGGTGTAAGTGCCATTGGGGATGCTCAGCTTTTGATCGACGCTGGCTGCGCCGGAGAGTTGCCACGACCACCTGCCCGAGTGCCCGCCGGCGACATTGGTTCCATTCGTCGCCGTCCAACCTGCGGGCGTCGTCGTGGCGACACGATCGGCCTCGAAGCTCGGGTTCAAGGAGTAGTTGTTGGCGGGGCCGACGGCGAAGGCGCCCGTGACCGGATTGATGGACCATTCACTGAAGGACTGCATGACCGGCGAGGTGCCCGTGAACGTGAGCGGCATCCATTGGTTGAAGCCAATGCCGTTGCCCGCGAAATCACTCCAGCGGTCGCCACCGAAAATCACCGTATCCTGACTGCTGCCTTTCACGGTGAGGAAGAGACCCGTTTGCGTGACGTGACTGAAGTCGAGGTCGGTGCCACCAATCACGGCCTCCGCGCTGTACGGCCCGAGAATGTTGGTGGCCGAGATGTAGTAAGAGTGTGAGGCGTTCCAGCCGTGGAGGTCGGACGAGCACACGTAGTAGCGCCCGTTGTACTTGAACATGGCGTTGCCCTCACGGCCCGCCCCCCCGAAGATGCGCGTCGCCGGTTGCGCCTCCAAGAAGTCACTCGGGCGAAGTGGCACGATGTACGTGTTGCTGCGGCCATTGAGGCTCGAACACAGAATGTAGGACTTGCCGTCGTCGTCGTTGAAAACGGATTGGTCGCCGCAGTTGTTGTTCGTGACATTGGTGATCACGGCCTGCGTGTGGTCCCATTTGAACGCGCCATTTGGCGTGTCACTCGTGGCGAAGAACTGCGTCGTATCTGGCGTACCGAGGTACTGCCCGTTCAGCACGAACTTCTTCGTGGTGGCGTTGTAGGCGGCGCCGACGCGACCAATCCAAGTGCCCGAGTCCGCGGCGACGCTCGCGGCGACACTGGCCAACGTCAGCGCGTTGCCCTCGAACTTCCAGTTCACGAGATCCGTCGAGGAATAGATGGTGACGGCAACGAAACTCGTATCCGAATTGCTCTTCGTCGGACTTTGCGCATACGTCGCGGCGCCACCATAACGAACGCCATACCAGTAGTAAGTGCTGCCCACCTGAAGCACGCCGCCGCCCTGCGAGTAGATCGGGTTGCCGGCCGTGTCCTTCCAAAACACGTCGTTGTGAATCAAGGCCGACGAGCCGCCGCCCTGCGCGGCGCCAGCGCTGCTTCCACCCGCCCCGTTCATTCCTCCGCTGGCCGAGGTTCCGCCCGCCGCGGTCGCTCCGC
>JAEUAF010000159.1 GCA_019695485.1 Sorangium sp. | reverse complement strand
GCCACGCTGACTTCGCCGCTGTCGAGCGAGAAGGGTGCGACCTCGAGCGCGGCGGGACTCGCGCTAAGCTGCCAGTCGGCGACGCCTTGCGGCAACCGGCCGCCCGCAAATGCCACGGGCGCGTTCGCGAACAGGCAGCCCGAACCGCCCTCCGTTTCGACGAAGTCCTGCCCGGTCCCGCAGGCGCTTGCTCGACCCTCGCAGCGTCCTCCCGCAAAACTCTGCCCGTTCCCGCAGCAGCGCCCCGCGTTGATCAGCAATCCGCCCGGACAGCGCACGGGCGGTGCGCGCTCGAGCAAAGCCAGCTGTATCACGATCGCCATCAAAGCCGTCGCGGCCACGCCCGAAGCCACTCGAATGGTCAGCACCGAAACACGCATCTTGAGCGCCGCGATCATCGACTCACGCTTCGCCGGAGGGCAAGGCTTCGCCCTTCAACATGAGCTCGAGCTCGGCTTCTTGGATGACGCGCGTGCCGTTTTTCTTTGCCGCGGTGAGCTTAGCCGCGCCAACCTTAGCGCCAACCACGAGATAGCTCGTGCCTTGCTTCACTTTGTCGTGGACACTGCCGCCCGCGGCGCGAATGGCCGCGTGAACGTCTTCGCGTTTTCGAGAGAGGACGCCCGTGACGCAAAAAGACAGCCCCAAAAGCGGCCCGTCCACGGCGCTCTCGGCGCGAGGCTGGGCTCGCGAAACGCCCGCGCCGCGCAAACGCTCGAGCAGGGCCCGCGAGCCCGGGTCGCACAGGTAACGCCGAACGCTCGCCACCATCTTCGGGCCAAAACCAGCGATTGCCGCGACGTGCGCTTCGACCTCCGCGTCGGGCCATTCGAGGAGCTCCGCTAACGATCCGGCGGCATCGGCGAGTTGGCGCGCCGCCACCTGACCGACGTGCTCGATGCCGAGTCCGGTCAAGAGCCGGTCGAGCGGTCGTTCCTTGCTGGCTGCGATTGCCGCGATCACGTTGTCGGCGCTCTTCTTTCCCATCCGCTCGAGCTCGGCGATCTGCCCCGCCTCGAGCCGATAAAGGTCGGCGACGTCGCTGACCAGACCGGTGCCCACGAGCGCCGCTATCAATGACTCGCCAAGGCCATCGATATCCATCGCAAAGCGCCGCGAGAAATGAAAAATCGAGGCTTTGACTTGGTCGGGGCAGCGCGGATTCGGACAGCGCACGCGCACTTCCTCGGCGGAACGTACGACCGCAGTGCCACAACATGGACACGCCTCGGGCATGGCGAACGGCGTTTCACTGCCGGTGCGCCGCGTGACGTCGACGGAAACGACCTGCGGAATGATTTCTCCCGCTTTCTGAATGCTCACCCAGTCGCCGATACGCACATCCAGCTGCCCGATGATCTGCTCGTTGTGGAGCGAGGCGCTAGAAACGGTGGTCCCGGCAAGTTGAACTGGTTCGAGCGAGGCGACGGGGGTCAGCGTGCCGGTGCGACCCACCCAGACCACGATGTCGAGCACTCGCGTCGTCGCCTGTTCGGCGCTGAATTTGTAGGCGATGGCCCAGCGCGGAAACTTCGCAGTGGCCCCAAGAATGGCCTGTGCGTGAAAGTCGTCGACTTTGACGACCGCACCGTCCGTTTCGTAAGGGTAGCCTTTGCGGTCGCGGTCGAACTCGGCGATGCACTCCAGAATCTCGTCGACGCTCGCGCAAACGCGCTGCTTCTTGTGAGTCGGGATCCCGAGCTCTGCAAGTTTCTCGAGCGCGGCCGAGTGCGAGGGGGCGAGCGTTGGACCTTCGATGACCTGCCACACCAGCGCGCGCAGCGGTCGCTTGGCGACGACGCGCGGATCGATCATGCGCAGACTGCCGGCGGCGGCGTTGCGTGGGTTGGCAAAGGGCGCTTCACCCTGCTCGACCCGCTCGCGATTGATGCGCTCGAGATCACGCCGAAAGATCACGACTTCGGCGCGCAGCGTCAACGGCCCGGTGTAGTCGATACTGAGCGGCAGCGAGCGAATCGTGCGAAGATTTTCGGTGATGGACTCCCCGGAGACGCCGTCGCCCCGCGTCGAACCCTCGACCAACCGCCCATCCCGATACAGCACCTCGATGCTCGCGCCGTCGAGCTTTGGTTCCACGCAGAAGCTCGGCGTCGCGCCCGCGGGCAGCCCGTCCAACACGCGCCGCGCGAAATCGCGCAGCTCCTCCGCGTTGTAGGTGTTGTCGAGCGACATCATCGGAACCGCGTGCTCGACCGTGCGTAAGTCGGCGCGGAGCTCGCTCGCCACGCGCTGGGTCGGCGAGTCCGGCGTCACGAACTCGGGATGCTCGAGCTCGAGCGCTCGGAGCTCCGCGTAGAGCGCGTCGTATTCCCGATCCGTGATCGCCGGATCGTCGAGGGTGTGGTAGCGGTAGTCGTGCGTGCGAATCTCACGCACGAGGGTCGCATGGCGGTCGCGAGCCGAAGTCACGGACGAACCCATCCCGCGCGGTGGAGTCTTTGGTCTTGGCGACGGAGCACGCCCTCAGCATAGTCGCCGGCCCGTCCTGCGAAAGCCCTTCGAATCGAGTTCGCCCGAGCCTGGTTTTTCGGCGCGGTGCGCACGCGCATTCCTTGTCTTTCGTGGCCCCCGGGATAAGGTGGCGGGCATGCCATGCCGGTCGAGCTTCGCTTGCCACAGAACGAACTAGAGCCGCCCTCGAGCACTCACGGCGAATTGGAGCCGGTGAGCGCCGACGCGCGCGTCCCGCCACGCTCGGCGGGCTCGACCGCTTGGCGCCTGGGCGGCGTGTTGCGCACCCTGCGACCCCACCAGTGGGTGAAGAATGTCTTCGTGCTAGCACCGGTGGTGTTCGCGAAGGAAATCTTCGCGAGTCAGCTCCTAATGCGAGCGGCGTCCGCCTTCGCCATTTTCTGTCTCTTGGCCGGCGCCGTCTACGCCATGAACGACGTGGCCGACGTTGCGGCCGATCGCGTGCATCCGGTGAAGCGCTATCGACCGATCGCGTCAGGTCGCGTGCCGTTGCCCTGGGCGAAGGCGCTCTCCGCGGGCCTCGTGCTGCTCGCCCTCAGCTGGGCGTCGTTCGTGGGACCTTGGTTTCTGCTGGTGAGCGCGACGTACTTCGGCTTGAACCTCGGCTACTCGCTGCGCCTGAAGCATGTCGCCTATATCGACGTCGCCTGCATCGCGGCTGGGTTCGTGTTGCGCGTGATGGCGGGTGGCCTCGCCACGAGCATCACGGTGTCACGCTATTTGCTGCTCTGCACCGCGCTTTTGGCGCTGTTTCTCGGCTTCGGAAAGCGTCGCCACGAGCTTTCGGGCGCACGCAAAGCGAAGCAACAACGCGCGGCCCTCGAATCGTACACGCGCGGCGGGCTCGACCTCGCACTGGTGGTCACCGGCATCGCCACCGTGCTCACTTACGTCAGCTACACACTCGACTCGCGGACGCGCGCCTTCTTCCACAGTGACCACCTGTGGCTGAGCACGGGCTTCGTGCTGCTCGGCGTGTTTCGCTTTCTCCACATCGTGCGCACCCGGCCGCGCGCCGAAAGCCCCACGCAAGAAATGCTGCGCGACGGCCCCTTCGTTGCCATCGTGCTTGGCTGGGGCGTGAGCGTGATGTGGATGGTCTATCAACTGCGGCCCGGCTGATCGCCTCGCATCGGCTGATTTGGATCGCGATGAATGAGAGTGAGGCGGAAAGCCTAATCAAGGATGGCAGCGGGCCGCTCGACGACTTGGCGCTCACGCTGCCGGTGTTCGTCGGCTACCACCTCGGCGTCGTGTTTCTGCCGACGCGGAACGCGGCCGATCTAGTGACGCACGAGCTCGTCAATTTCGCGCAGAACGACCTCCTCGCGTACTCGGGGCTGACCGTCTCGATCGGCCTGGTCTTCGCGGGGGTGCTGCTAGTTCTGGGGCGCAAGGAGAGCCTGCGCTGGCAGCGCTTCGTCGTCGTGGGCCTCGAGGGCGTGCTCTACGCCATCATGATGCGCTTGCTCGCGGGCTACGTGGTCGGCAGGCTCAGGCTCGACGCTGGCGGCGCCCTCGACAGCGGCATGTTCGCTGGCACCGTCATGTCACTCGGCGCGGGTTTCTACGAAGAGCTCGTGTTTCGCGTGGGCGTGTTCGGGCTCGGACTACCCCTCGTGCGCTCACTGCTACGCGCGACGGCGGGAACTGCGCGCGTGGTGGCGTGGCTCGCCTGGGCGGGCGTGAGCGCCGCACTATTTAGCGCGTGGCACTACGTGGGCGAGTTCGGTGAGGCCTTTGAGCTGCGCTCGTTCGTGTTCCGCTGGGTGTGTGGGTTGGTCTTCGCGGCCATTTATGGCTTCCGCGGCTTCGCACCCGTGGTGTGGACGCACGCGCTCTACGACTTGTGGGTGATCGTCTTTTAGTGTCTTGAGTCAGACAAACGACCCCGCACTTGCCGGCCCGCGACGGGCGAGCCCGTTTTGACGTTCAATGAGTCTTCGACTCACCACGCTACGGTCTGTCCCTGACTTCCGGTCCCCCCGTAAGCGTGCCCGTGCCCGTGCCCGTGCCCGTGCCCGTGCCCGTGCCCGTGCCCGGAAGGCGGAAACAGCTTTCCATCGGATGCGCGCGTGTTGCATGCGAGAGTCGATGGTTCGACTCCAATTGGATGATCGGAAGTGGGCTAAGATTGCTGCGATCTTGGCTGAAAACCGGGGCCCTGGTCGCTAGGCGCCGGCGGTGTCGGGCGGCGCGGTGGGTGCGTCGCGCTCAGTGCGGCGCGCGAGCACGAAGTACTCGACGTTGCCCTTGGGCCCCGAAAGCACCGAGTCGCAGCCACCCGAGAGCGCGAAGCCATGGGCCTCGACGCTGTGGCGTGCGCGAGCAATGAGCTCGTCGCGAAGCGCCGGGTCGCGAATCACGCCCTTGCCGCGCGACGCGTCGCGCTTGCCGGCCTCGAACTGCGGCTTGATCAACGCGAGCAGCTGCGCGCCCGCTGGCAACAAGCGAGCGAGCGCTGGCAGCAGCTTCTCGATCCCAATGAACGAGGCATCGACGACCGCGAGCTCGAGCGGCTCGGGGAAGCTCTTCGCCTCGAGGTGCCGCGCGTTGACGCGATCCATCACCACGACGCGCGCGTCATTGACGAGTCGCGAAGCGAGCTGATTGGCGCCCACGTCGACGGCGTAGACCCTCGTGGCCCCCCGCTGCAGCAAGCAATCCGTAAACCCACCGGTTGAGGCGCCCACGTCAACGCAAACCAGCCCGCTAACGGAAAGCTCCAACCCGGTGAGCGCGCCCTCCAGCTTGTACCCGCCACGCGACACGAAGCGCTCTCCCTCGGCGACGCGCAAGGGCAGGTCCTCGCGCACCAGCTGACCCGGCTTCTCGATGCGGACCTCGCTCGAGAACACCTGCCCGGCGAGGACCAGGGCTTGCGCCTTCGTCCGAGTCGGTGCCAGGCCGCGCTCGACCAACAATAAATCGGCTCGAATTTTGTTGTGTACCGGCATTTTATGCCGCGCCGCGTCATCCGAAGTTTGACTGAACGGGGCGCTCTGGGCCAGCATCGCCGCCGCCGTGCCACCAAAACGAACCGGGCCAAGGGGCGCAAGCCCACCAGGTCAGGTTCGTGCGGCGCACGCTACTTTGGAGGAATCGATGAAGAACGCCAAGCTCAGGATGGTCGGACTCTCAACGGGGCTCCTCGCGCTACTCGCTTCAACCTCTGCTTTTGCGCAGGAAGCCGCCGCG
>JAEUAF010000042.1 GCA_019695485.1 Sorangium sp. | reverse complement strand
ATATACTCGTTTGCAAGGTTCATCCCGCCGGCGAAGACCAGCTCACCATCCATGATGGCGATCTTCCGGTGACTGCGCAGGTTAGTCCGCCCGCGGACGGGCGAATGACGGAGCGGCATGAACACGCGCAGCGCTGCGCCAGCCGTCTGCAGGGCCCGCTTCGCTTGGCAATGGGTTCGCATCGAGCCCACTGCATCCAGAATGACCCGCACGGTAACACCCTGCTTCGCGCGCCCAGCGAGGGCCTCGACGATGGCGCGACCCGTCGCGTCGTCCCCGAGGATGAACATCGTTAGGTCGATGGAACGCTGGGCGCCCTCGATCAACGCCAGCAGTCGAGTGTACGCCGCCTCACCTGTCGTCAAGAGCTCGAACGAGTGACCCGAACGCACCGGGGGCACAGCCAGCTTGGGGCCCTTCGCGCGCCGCGGAAACTTGCGATCGCCGAGCGCCAGATAAAGAGGGATGGCGACGAGCGGAACGAAGGCGAACGCGAGTAACCAGGCGAAGGTGCTTTGCGGAGCGCGCCGGGTCCCCGAGATCCGCAGGAGCATGAATAGCCAGGCCACGACCACCGCCAGCGCGAGGCCGTGCGAAGTCAAATACGTCAGCATGGATTGAGCGAGCAGACGACGAAACGTTTCCGTGGAAGTAGCACGAAGAATGGCGGCGCTGCTGCCAAGGGCGCGCCTGGCGAGGTCGGCCAGTGCGGATTCTACGGCCGGCCTGCGGCAAAGGAGTCGCCGTAAAGTGGGGCTTTTGCGGGGCGGGCGGCCTGTGACGGGTCGGCCGCGTAGGCGCGGGGGGCCGCCGCTGTTAGAAGGAGCGATGGCGCTCGTCCCTGTCACGCGGACCGACCTCCGATTCATGCCGGATGCGCGCCGCGTCATTACCAAGCCCTTCATTCCCGGTGACGACGTTTCCGTTGCCGGCCGCTCGCGCGTGGAGGGGATCTTGGCGCGGATCTTGGAACTCTCCGAAACGGAAGTGGCCGCCACGTTGGGCGCGACTTGGGAGCAGTTTTCCTTTCGACACGCAGATCTGGGGGCAGTGCTCGAGCAAAATTTCGCGGCCGTCGCACACCACATCGCGCGTCCGAACGAGCTCTCGCCCGCGCGCCGGCGACTGATCGGCGCCTACTTCACGAGCGAATACTCCATCGAGGCGGCCGCGCTGAGCAATCCGTCCTTGGTGCGCGCGCCGGACCAGACCGGGGTCCCCGCGGATGCCTGCCGCTTCATCATGAGTTTGCGCGCGATCGGCGAAGGGCACGTATCCTCCATCCAATTTCGCTCGGGGCTGATCGATGCTCAAGGCGCGATTACGGTCGACCCGATTGGTCGCTACGTTCGCACCGCGGCCCACCGCGCGCCGCTCTACGATAAGCCAACCTTTCGAGCGAAGCTCACGGAACTCCGCTCGTACAGCGAGACCGCCGCTACGGTGTTGGACAGAATGCCGGATCATTTCTCGCTGGCCCACCTCGAAGGGGTCATTCGCGACGTCGAGCGCGCGGCCGAGGGCGATCAAGGCGTGCTGAAGGCGACTCGCACCATGCATTGGCTCGCCTCGTCCAACTATCGGAGCAGCTTCGACCCGGCGTCGAGCCTCTCCGAGCGAGTGCTCTTCCCAGCGGGCCCCACCGAGAGCCATGGCATGGAAGACGCTCGCTTCGTGCGCTTCACCGACGACGACGGGAAGGTGACTTACTTCGCCTCGTACTCCGCCTACGACGGCTATCAGGTGCTGCCTCAATTGATCGAAACCAGCGATTTTGCCACGTTTCGCGTGGTCACCTTGAACGGCCCCTGCGCAGTCAACAAGGGTATCGCGCTCTTTCCACGCAAGATCGACGGCCGCTTCGTCGCGCTGGCGCGCCTCGACAACGAAAACAACCACGTGATCCGCTCGGATAGCGTGCACTTCTGGTTCGACCAGCAGACCCTACAATCTCCGAAGTGGCCGTGGGAGCTCACACAGCTCGGCAACTGCGGATCGCCGCTCGAGACCGAATGCGGCTGGTTGGTCATCACGCATGGCGTCGGCCCGTTCCGGCGCTACGTGCTCGGTGCGATCTTGCTCGACCTACACGATCCGACGCGCATCATCGGTCGCCTGCGCGAGCCACTGCTCGCGCCCGAAAGCGACGAGCGCGACGGCTACACGCCGAACGTCGTGTATTCTTGCGGCAGCATGATCTTCGGCGACCGTCTGATCTTGCCATACGGCTTCTCCGACGTCGGTACGCGCATTGCGACGCTGCGCGTCCCCGATTTGCTCACGGCGCTGCTCGCGTCAGGGTGATCGTGGTCTCGCATTCACTCGAGCGGAACACGACAAAAGTAGCTCAGGTTCCCGAGCGAATTCGAACGTGCGCTAACAGACGAAGCTAGTAGCACGGTCGACGTAAGTGTCACCGTATTCTTCGTTCACTGGCGTTCAGTACCTTGCTCAGAACGACGCTCCGGTAGTTCGTGTTCTCCCATTGCACGTCGCCGACGTGGCGGTAGCCTCGCGCCGTATAGAACTCGATCAGGTGCGTGGCGCTCTCCGCGGTATCGAGCGCGCTCTCGCGGGCGCCGAGCGCGGATGCCCGCGTCTCGGCGAAGTCGAGCAATCGACCGCCGAGGCCGCGGCGTTGGTACTCTGGCTCAATCGCGAATTGACTCACGACGCACACATCTCCGCGATCGTACCACGCGCAATCCGCAAACCTGGTTGTCGGGGGGCTCACAACCACAGTGCCGATCATCCGCCCTGCGGTGAACAACACGTAGCAGTCACCCTCTGTGACGCGTTGGCTGGTCGTATTCACATCCTGGTGCGTCGCCAGATACTGCAGTCCCATGCCGGCGAGGGAAGCATAGGCACGATGCAGGAGATCCGTGAGCGCTGTCAGCGAATCACGAGCTTCGAGGAGTCGAATCTCAACGTCGATGTCCATGTCTGTCTCGCTGAACGTAGCCTGAGGAGAGAACCTCCCTGCCCGGGCCACACCGCGATCAGTCTGATTCATCGAGTCCGCTGTCGCAAAGCCTGTCATCCTGGAAACGTTCTTCGTTCGCCCTTCAAGGCTCAAGCAGCGCGGCGACGAGCTCGTTCGGCGAGCGTTACGGCATGATGTATTCAGCGCAGGTCACCTGCGGGAAGTTGACGCCATCGTCGCTCAGTTCGGTGCAGACGTGCGCCTCGACGATCTGACTCGGGTTGATCGGGGTGAGGTCGATCGACCAGGATTGGTGGCTATCTCCGTTGACCGTCTTGATCCCGCTGTGCTCGGTCGAGATGAGGTTGCCGCCGCCGTCCCAGTGACTAACGTGCATGCGGGCGTATTTCCCGTGGGCGTCCTCGACGTGCATTGTGCCGACCAAGTGCGGGGTGTAATACCCATCCAAGACCATCCAGGTCAGGGTGCCGGAGCCGATCGGCGAATGAATGCCCCAGAGACTTCCACCGAAGTCGATCTGGCTGCCCGTGAGTCGCACCGAGTCGCTCCCGATTGTGTATGTGAGGGCCTCGGCTTTCGTGCCGAGGTGTGCGTCGGTGGCGAAGTGTTCTCCCGCGACATCTGCTTCGTCCGCGGTCGCGGCGCCGCCACAGCCCATTAGTGCCCCGGCCGCGATCAGCGGCAGTGCCAGTGTCAGTGTCTTCAGTTTGTTCACCAGGATGCTCCTCGTTAGGTTGTCACGCCCGTCGATCTCGGTTGTTGCTGCGGTCGACGGGCGAACAGTGGGAGAGCAAGCGGCGTGCCCGCGCTTGTTCGCAGGAAATGCGCGTGTTTCTGCCGTGCAGAGTGGCGTGGCGGTTATCCGCAGACGCGGTGGTCCCTGTGTCACCGCGCGGCGTCTCATGGGACGCTGTGCTGGTCGCTAGGCCCGCGCGTCCGTGTCCCGAGCGCATCGCGTGTGGCGCAATGTCGTTCTCGTTCTCGACCTTGACGAGCGCCCGGCCAGGGGCGGCGTTGGTCCTTGGGCCATCACTCGCCAGGGTCAGGCGACGTCGGGAATTGACGCTCACGCGACCTTGGCGCCGCCTTGTCCCCGATTGCCGAACCGACTGCCGAGCATCCGCGCGACGACATGGGATGACGACATGGGGAGGCTTACCAGGGTTTCCTCCAGGGCCCTGCGGCACTCCGTTAGCTATGACGCTCGGACGATTGCG
>JAEUAF010000002.1 GCA_019695485.1 Sorangium sp. | reverse complement strand
TACAGATGTCGAGGCCCAAGCCGCCGCCGTCCGGCTCGCGCTGTCGCGCAGCGTCACTGCGAAACGTGCGTTCGTGGAGCCGCGGCAGCTCCGTCGGTAAGACGCCTGGGCCGTCGTCGATCACCGAGAGCTCGAAGTGTTCACCGCGCGCCTCGAGCAGCACAGCGACTTGGCCCCCCGCGTCTCCGTAGGCGACCGCGTTCTCGACCAGATTCGTCAAAACCTGTTCCGCGGCGGTCGGGTGACAATGAGCAAGCACGGGCTCGTCGGGTCGCGCTACTTCGAGCCGGATCCCTCGGCTCTTCGCAAAGTAGCTGACGCGCGCCGCGACGCGCTCGGTCACTTCACCGAGGTCGACGCTCAGCGCGCCACTCGCGGGATTCCAGCCGTCTCGTAGTTGGCACGCAAGTCTCAAGTTCGTGGTCAAACCCGCCAGGTACACGACCTCTTTCAGCGAGCCCTTGATGAGCTCGCCCGTCAGTGGATCGTCGATGCGGGCGGCCGCTTGCTCGAGGCCGAGCTGGAGCGACGAGATCGGCATTGCGAGGTCGTGCGCAATATCCGCCAAATGACGCTCGAGCGCCTGCTCGCGCTCTTCGATTTCGCGGGCGTCGGCCCGAATGCGCGCGTGCGCCTGGTCGAGCAGCAACGAGAGCTCCCCGAGCTCGTCCCGCGCTGGATCGGCGGAGGAAGCGTAACCGTGCGGGGCGCCGACGCGACCCGCCGCCGTGCGTAAGCGATCGATTCGCCGCGTGAGCGGTAAAACGACTGCAGTGACCCCCAACGCAGCCGCAAGCGCCATCACGGCGAGCGCACCGAGCAACAGCAAGTCGGACGTGCGTCGGTGCTCCGAGGAGTGCGGCGGCCAGGTGGCCTGAATCAATCCGCACGGCCCGTTTGCTGCACCCCGAATCAGCATCGCGCCGCCGCGTTCCGAGCTCAGTCGTTGGAAGTGGACCGGCGTGGCTTCACCGGCCCTGAGCCGCTGAATGAGCGTGGGGTCGAGCGGGGCCGCGGCCGGATTTCGGGACTCCAGGCTCTTCGGGTCGTAGGCGTCCATGCGCCCGCCGCGCCCGATGGTGATCGCCCAGGTTTCGGGAGACGCTTCGCAGCGTCTCAGTTCGGCCCCATCGAAGGTGCGATGAATGTAGGGGGCAAAACCAAACTGAATCGCTTCGCGCGCCGTGCGCCGGGTCAACAGGAACGCGACTGTGACGCCGAGCAGGGCGCACGCAATCGAGCAGGCGACGATGCGCAGGCCGAGCCCTCGCCAGAGCTTCACGGGGCGCCTCGCTCGACTTCGAAGCGATAGCCGATTCCCCACACCGTGATGAGGTGTGCGGCCGCGCTCGCGCCAAGCTTTCGGCGCACGCGCGCCACGTGGCTGTCCACGGTGCGCGCATCGCGTAGCTCGAAGGGTGCGAGCGCGTGCTCCGCCAATTGATCGCGCGAGATGGCCCGCCCGGCCCGCGCTACCAGGTAAGCGAGTACGTCGAATTCGTGTCGCGTGAGGCCGACGTCGATCTCGTCCGTGCAGACGATGCGGCTATCGAGATCGATGCGGGCGTTGGCGAAGCGCACGATGCGCTTCTTTTCCTCGGGCAAGAGGCGTAGGCGCGCACGCAAGCGCACCACGAGTTCCTCGATCCAAAATGGCTTGGCGATGAAGTCCGCCGCGCCGAGCGCAAACGCTGCCAGACGATCGGAAAGCTCCGTGCGCGCCGTGAGCACCAAGATCGGCACCGAGCTGCGACCATTCAGCTGTTCCAGGACGGACAAGCCGTTCTGCTCCGGCAACATCAAATCGAGCACGATCGCATCGAAGCGCTGTTCGAGAGCCTTGCGCGTGCCGAGAACCCCGTCGGTGGCGAGCTCGACCTCGAAACCTGCCAGGGCCAGGCCGCGCACGACGCCCGCCGCCACGCCCGCGTCGTCCTCGACCACCAGAATGCGCGACGCTGACATGTGCGGCAAGGCGTAGCTTGCGCTGGCAAGGCGCGCTAGTCGCGGGCGACGTCGCAGTCGAATTTCAACGATCGAAAAATGCTTTCGTTGGGAGGCGATGGCGATTCGCTGCCGCGTGTTGCAAGCGTGCACAGTTTCTCAACATACCCGAAATAGTCTGTGCTCACCGCGTCGCGCCCGTCGAAGTGCCCAGCGCCCGTAAGGACTGCGCTGCCAGCGGGCGCAATCGCCGCGACGTACCGCTCGTAACGTTGGAGACTCGATCGATATGCGATTCCAAAACCTGCTTGCTCTCCTCGCCTTGAGCGGGGTCTTTGCACGCGTCGCCGCGGCCAAGCCGCCCGACGATCATCACCCTGACGAGCATCGCCGTGCGGAGCATTCGCACGACCGCGATTCCCCGCAAGCCGCGGGTGCTGAGCATGCCGCCTTCAAGGCGCGCCGCGAGCTCGAAGAGAAACAACGCGCCGGGGCGCTCTCCGTGGCCGAAAAGCAGCGCCTCGCACAATTGCAGGCGGAGCGTCAGAAGCGCTACGCGACGCTCGATCAAAGTGACAAGGTCAAGGCCGAGTCACGCGCGCAACGCCGAAACGAGTCGGAGCGACAAGCGCAAGAGCGTTACCAGGCCGTGGCCCATGATCCCGCGGCACAACAAGAATTCGACCAAAACGCCGAACGCGTTGCCAAGCTCGACCGCGCTCGCGAGGTCGCCGCAGCCGAGGGGCGTGACGACGTGGTCGCCCGCGTCGATCAATTACTCAGCAAAGAAAAGCAGCGCCACGAGACATGGCTTGCGGCGCACAAGTGAGGTGAACGTATGAGGTTTCCCATTTCATGGATCGGTATCATCCTGCTCGGCGTCGGCTGCAATCGAACGGAGCCAAGCCCGCCTGCCGACTCGGTCGTCAGTGCCGTAGCCAGTAGCAGCCTTGTCGCGCCGCCCGCAGCGACCACGGCGACCGGCACGCTCGATCAGGTCGCTGTGCCTGAAGACTTCGAAGAAAAGGCCAAGCAAGCCGTCACGGCTGAAACCCTCGATTCCGAGCTCGACACCCTAGAAAAGAGCATCAACGCGGGCAAGTGACCGCGCCCCGTCACTCCGGCACTCGTCCAAACTTGCCGCGACCGACGTCGAGCATTGCTTGCTCGATCTCTTGCACGGTGTTCATGACGAAGGGACCGTATTGAACGATGGGTTCGTCGATCGGCTCACCCGCAAGCAGGATCACGTGGCTGGCGTCTCGCGCCAAGATTTCGACCTCGGCGCCGTCGTTGTTGAAGAGCACGAGCTCGCCCGCTTCTGCGGTGTGGCGCCCTGCCCGGACACCACCCTCGGCCACCACCGCGAGCACGTTGTAGCTCGCTGGAAGCGCTAGCCTGAGGCGCGAACCGCGGTTTAGCTCGACATCGAGCAGAGTAATCGGCGTGAACGTGCGCGCCGGACCGTGCTCCCCTGCGTACTCACCTGCGATGACGCGCACCGTTCCACCGTCCGCCAGCGGGACTGCAGGGATTCTGGACGAGGGGATCGGCTGGTACGCGGGCGGCGCGGCTTTGTCTTTCTTGGGAAGGTTCACCCAGAGCTGCATCATGTGCATGCGGCCCCCGCGTCGGGTGAATCGTTCCTCGTGATACTCCTCGTGAAAGATGCCGGACGCGGCGGTCATCCACTGCACGTCGCCAGGGCCAATCACACCTTGATGCCCCGCGTTGTCGCGGTGGGCGACGGCGCCTTCCCAAGCCAGGGTCACCGTCTCGAAGCCTCGGTGTGGGTGCCAACCGACGCCGCGCTTGCCGCGCTCAAGCGGCGCGAAATCGTGCGGCGGCCCGTAGTCCATCAGCAGAAATGGGCTGACTCGCTCGGAGCTCAGCTTCGAGCTCGGAAAGTAGGTGGCGACGTGGAAGCCATCCCCGACCCAGTGAAAATCGGTGCTGCGGTGGACGCCTTCGACGCTGCGCGCCGCCTGATTCTGGAGGGCTTCGGAATTGCTGGTCAGCGTAGTCATCGGGCCAATCTAACCCACAGCCGTCTCCGCGAAACCGCGCGCGGCGTGATGCGACCCATCACTTCACGTGATGGTCGTCGCGCTTGGAGCGCACGGCATCCTTGCAAAGGTCGCTGAGCCGCTGCTGCGCCCATTTGGCGACGGGTCCCGCCACCGCGCCGCGCCTCCAAACAAGGACGAGCGAGCGTCGAGGGGCGACGTCACCCCAGGCGGCCAGCTCTAGTTCGACGAGGCGCCCTGCTTGTAGGTCCTCACGCACCAGATGCTCGGGCATGTGCCCCCAACCGAGGCCACTCACGATCAGCGCGTGTTTGGTAGCGAGGTCGACGACGCGCCAAGTCCGCGCCGAGAACACGCCGTGATCGTCCGCAGCGCGCAGCGCTTCATGTCGTCGCTCGCTGAGTACGATCTGCACGGAGTCGGCCAGCCCAGCGGCATCGATGGAACCGTGACGCTGCGCCAACGCGTGCGAGCTCGCAGCCACCGGCAGCAACCGAACGTCGGCGATCGCGCGGCGCTCGAGGTCGGTGAAGTCTGCGTCCTCGAGCGCAACTCCCCACGTCGCGTGCTTGTCGCGAATTTGCGCGGTGACCGCCGACAGTACGTCGGTGAGCACCACCAATGCGACGGCCGGATACTCGCGAGCGAAGTCCCTCGCGAAGCTCACCAGCGACGCGGTGGGGAACATCACGTCCACCACGATGGACAGGCTGGCTTCGACCCCGGCTTTGAGGCTCACCAACACCTCTTCGAGTGCGTCGAGCCCACCCTCCACTTTGGCCGCGGCCTCCACGATCGCGTCGCCGTGCGCGGTGAGGCGAGGCACGCGGCCGGAACGATCGAAGAGCCTTAAGCCAAGCTGGGCCTCCAATCGATCGATCGACTGGCTCACGGCGGCCTGAACCCGGCCGAGCTTGCGAGCCGCGGCAGAGAAACTCCCTGCTTCTGCGACGGCGCGAAGCGTGCGAAGTTGTTCGATGGTAATGCCTTCGAGCATGTCCGGGCCCTGCCGCTGCCGAGGATAGGCTGATAAGTAGGATGCTGAAACAAAGACCGTCCCCCGTCAGCGAAAACAGCGAGGAGGAACGCGCCTTCCTTCAGAAGCGGGTGGCGCTGTTTTGGAAGGTGATGTTCTTCATCATCCTGATCGGCAGCGGCCTCGGCGGCCTCGGGGCGGTCAAGAAGCCCGGCGCGGACCTCGCATTTACGCTGGCTGCGACGGTCGGGACAGGCATCTTCTGGTGGCTGTGCCGGAGCGGGAAGCGGTCCATCCGCTTCTCTCGGGCCATGGATGCCGGGGGCGTGCTGCTCTTCTCGCTGAACGGCGCTCTGCTCGGACGCTACCTGCTGGCCGGGTTTGCTCGCGACCATGCCCTCGCGAGCGGGCAGGCCACCACCATGGCCGACGCCTTCGTGACCATGTTGCAGCTCGAGAGCATGGCGATTCAGATCGCGATTCGAGCTGCATTGGTTCCATCGCGGCCTCGTCGCACTGCCGTCCTCACCTCCTTGGCCGGTATCCCGACCATCCTTGCGACGACTTTGCTGGTTCCAACGGACGCTGGGCTAAGCTTTCGGGCGCTCGACTCTGCTGCGAATCCTTGGCTGCCCGCGACTCTCGCCATCATGTGGGGCTTTGCCGTGCTGGCGTGCACGGTGATCTCGTCGGTCATCTATGGCCTGCGAGTAGAAGTGCGAGAGGCGCGCCGCTTCGGCCAGTACGTGCTCGAACAGAAGCTCGGCGAGGGCGGGATGGGAGTCGTTTACCGAGCAACGCACGCGATGCTGCGGCGTCCAGCGGCGATCAAGCTGCTCCTCAAGGATCGCGCGAGTGAGCTCGACCTGGCGCGCTTCGAGCGCGAAGTGCAGCTCACGAGCCGCCTGGTCCATCCCAACACGATCTCGATCTTCGACTACGGTCGAACGGCGGAGGGCGTCTTCTACTACGTCATGGAATACCTCGACGGCCTGGATCTCCAGCGGCTCGTCGATCAATACGGACCTGTCGAGCCCGCCCGCGCCATCCACATCCTCGCGCAGATCAGCGGGGCACTCGGCGAGGCTCA
Organism: Sorangium sp.; assembly: GCA_019695485.1. Classification (GTDB taxonomy): domain Bacteria; phylum Myxococcota_A; class Polyangia; order Polyangiales; family Polyangiaceae; genus PMG-095. Next base: position 3,447 of record JAEUAF010000002.1, on the reverse strand, counting down.
CGCGCTCGGCCTCGTTCACCGCGACATCAAGCCAGCCAACATCGTCATCACCGAGCGCCCGGACGAGGCCGACGTCGTCAAGGTGCTCGACTTCGGCCTCGTCAAGAGTTTTGCTGGAAACCTCGCCGAATCGGCGACGGGCGACAGCATCACCGGCACGCCGCTGTACATGGCCCCCGAAGCCATCTCCGCACCAGCTAGCGTCGATGGTCGCGCCGATCTCTACGCCGTAGGCGCCGTCGCCTACTTCCTGCTCACGGGGCGGCACGTGTTCGACGCCGCTTCAGTGCTCGAGGTGTGCAGCAAGCACCTCCTGGAGGCGCCGGTGCCGCCCTCGCAGTGGCTCGGGACGCCTCTTGCTGCGGATCTCGAAGGCATCGTGCTCCGCTGTCTCGCGAAAGATCCTGCGGCCCGTCCCGAGTCGGCCGCCGTGTTGCGTGCCAATCTCCTCGCCTGCGCGAACGCCGGTGGCGACGAGCAGGCTCGCGCTTGGTGGCGAGCCCGGCGCCTATCCGAGAAGGACAGGCCGAGCTCGCTCGACGACGGTCGCTCGCGTCCCCCAACGATGACGATTGAGTTCGGCGACCGGCTTCAGTGCTAGGCTGAGGCCTCGAAATCGAGGATGTTTCATTTGGCAGACGGCGTCACAGCGAGAGCGAATCGAACTTTCCGCACGCTACGTTCGATTGCCGCGTGGGTCGGCGTCGCGCTTCTGGGCGCGCTTCTGGGGCTGTGGCTCGTGCGACGCTGGGTCCCCTTGCCGCTCATCCAGAATGCGAGCGACGCGGTCGGAAATTACCTGCAAACGCTGGGGACGATCTATGCCGTGTTGCTCGCGTTCGTGGTGTTCGTGGTGTGGCAACAGTTCAATGACGCGCGGGCCCACGTCGAGCGCGAGGCCAACGATCTTCTCGACCTGATTCGATGCGTCAAGGGTTTGCCAGACCCGATCTGGCGCCCATTTCTGCATGGCGCCATGAGCTATGTCACGTTGGTCTTGGTAGAAGAGTGGCCCGCGATGGCCGCGTGCAGCCAAGCCCCCCTCGAGCGCGGGAGCCAGCTCTTGGCAGAGATATGGGAGATTTTACTGGGCTTCGAGCCAGCCAGCGAAGGCCACAAGGCGCTCTACGCGGAAGCCCTCGTACGCTTCAATGATCTCTCGGACGCGCGGATGAACCGCCTCGTCTCCAGCCGCTTACGCATTCCGTTGGCGCTCCGACTCTTGCTTTATACGGGTGCGGTGATGACCATCGCTTCGATGTGGTTGTTTGCGGTGGACAGTTTTGCGATTCACGCGATCATGACTTCTGCACTCGCGGGGTCGATTTCTCACGTGCTCTATGTCATCTCCGATCTCGACGACTGCTTCGATGGAAATTGGCAGGTCCCGCGCTCGCAGTTCGAGCACGTCGGCGCCACGCTGGCCGAGCTCGTGTCGCGCGCTGCTCAGCCAGCGACCTGACCGAAACGCCGCGCGTCGACGGGGCTCCGCGCCGCGCCTTCCAGCCATGAGCGGAGCCGCCGGGCGCAAGGTTTGAGTGGGGCCGCAGGCGGAGCTCTCCGGGGGGCGGGAAAAGCGCCAGTCTGGCGCCGGAGCCGGCAGCCGCTGGCCGACTAGATAAATGAAATGACCACGGCTCCCACAGCACTCTAGGCTATGACTCATGCTGGATTACGGTCGTGAAGCCCACGCCTGGAGGTTTGCCCGAGCGCCATGAACAGCCAAGCTCCCGTCGATGTGCCAATGGACTCGCCGCCTCCAGGACCGCTACAGCTGTGTTTGGGCGCGGGTTTCCGGTTTCCCGTGTTCATCAGCTGGCCGCATCTGATTCAGTCGCGAGGCGAAGAGATCGTGCGGGCCTTCTCGAAAGCTCTCGAGAATCGTTTCCGAGACGACGGCGGCGCCAGTGTGTTTCTCGACGTCGATCGGATCAAGCCTGGCTACGTCTGGGACGAGACGCTGCGCGCCAGCTTGTGTCGCAGTGCGGTGACGATCGTGTTCTTGGTGCGAAGCTACTTCGAGAGTGAGTTCTGTCGGCTGGAGTGGGGCATTAGTCAATCGCTCTCCGCGTTGCGCCTGTCGAGCGAGCCGCAGTTATCATCCATCATTCCGATCCTGCTCGCGCGTAACCTGCCTCTGCCGCGCGAGGTCAACCGCATTCAGTTCGACAAGGACTTTCAAGAGCTCTTGGTTTACGGGCGTGACGTGACCACGCACGAAAACTGGAATCGGATTGTGAACGACGTGGCCGACCAAGTGTACGCGCTGATCGAGCGCGTCTGTCAAACCGAGCGCGACTGGACCAGCGAGGAGCGCTTGGCCCACGAAGCCAATCCGATGCGCTTCACCTGGGTCCAGTCCGCTGGCTCGGGCGCGCCGCAGCCGAAAGCCCGCTTTCCGCGGGTGTCAGTGGAGAAACCCGCGGCATGACGAGCGCGCACGTGGGTGAGGTCGTCACCTTCTATTCGTACAAGGGCGGTGTGGGGCGGTCAGCGGCCGTGGCGAACGTGGCGGTGATCCTTGCGCAACGCGGTAAACGCGTGCTCGCCATCGACTTTGACTTGGAGGCGCCAGGCCTGCATCGCTACTTTGCCTCTGCGGCCAAAGGCCCGAGCGCGACGGGGGAACAACCCACCTTCGCGGGGACGATCGAGTTCTTCGAGGCGCTGCGCGCGCTGTTCGATCGACTGGCGTTGGCGGCGCGCGCAGACTCCCACGCCACGCCACTCGAGGTGCGGCTGCGTGAGGAGGTCGGCAAGCTGCTCGACGCGGGTCAGTACATTCGTCGGGTCGAGCTCGACGATCCGAATCGCCCCGGCTCACCTACCGAGCTGTTCCTGATGCATGGCGGTCGTTTCGATGAGAGCTATGCGGAGCGCGTGCGGGCCTTCCCCTGGGACGCTTTGTACGAAGACTACCCGGACTTCGTCGACATCCTGACCGCGGAGCTCGGTCAGCGTTTCGACTACATTTTGGTGGACTCGCGCACCGGGACGACAGACGTGGGCAACCTGTGCACGGTGTTGCTGCCCGAGAAGCTCGTGGTTGTCTTCGTGCCGAACGAGCAATCCTTGCATGGCGCGTGTGAGGTGGGGGCGCAGGCCGTAGAGCTCCGCAAGGCCTCTCAAGATATTCGCCCGTTGCCGCTTTTCCCTCTGATTTCTCGGGTCGAAAACGCCGAGAATGACCTGCAGCGGCGCTGGATTCGCGACGCGCAAAGCCGCTTCGAGGCGGTGTTCAATAGCGTGTACGGCACGCGCAAGCCGCTAGCGACCTACTTCGATGTCGTTCAGATCCCGCACAAGAGCTTCTACGCCTATGGGGAGCAGATCGCCGCTTGTCGCGAACGCGTCACCGAGGTGCACTCCTTGGCGGCCGCCTTTCGCGGCTTCGTCGACGCCCTCACCGCGAACAGTGCGATCGAGGCGCAGGAGCTGTTGCGCCAA
>JAEUAF010000945.1 GCA_019695485.1 Sorangium sp. | reverse complement strand
TCGTCGGCCAGCGCGGGGCGGTAGGCCTCCGACAGTGCGCGCACCAGTGTAAGAAAGTCCTGACGCTCGGCCGAGAGCGGCGGATTGTGCACGGGCGTACCGAGCACCTCGCGAACGCAGAGCCAGTAACGCTTGAGGTAAACGCTGAATCCGCGAAACTCGCGCGGCGCTTGGCACAGCAGGTATCCAAAAATCATGCAGCAGCGCACGTGCTCGAAACACCAGCGATAGCGCTCGAACGGTCCCAAGAGCTCGCGTGCCTCCGGCGGCAACACCTGAGTGGCGACCTGCTCGGTCCAGAATCGCTGAAATAGCGCGGTGGCCCGCGCGACTTCGTCATCACACGCCGAAAGCTTGCTGGCTCCCTCCTCCGGCAGCGCCGCGTGGGCGTGCGTGAACGCCGCGAGCACTTCGTCCATGCCCGCGAAGTCCGCGTTGGCCTCAGCCTCTGAACTGGCACCCGGGTCTCGATCGCTTGCCATGTTTGCGCTCCTTTCGATTGAAAATCGAACACGACGACACTGGCGCGTTTCGGCACGAAAGCGCGTAGCGAGGTCAGCACGCTCACCGGCGGCAGGCGGCGCGTTTGGCGCAACTTGCCACCTAGGCGCGAGCGTGATTCGAGGATGCGCCGCGCGCGCGGAAGCGTCCATAGGCATTGCATTGGAGCGAACTCTTACTCACGCGACGTCTGCTAGAACGCGCCTCGGGACTGTGCGTTGGCCTCAACCACGCGCGCTACTCAAGCCACCAGCGTTCGAGTCGCACATCGACGACGCGCTCGCGCGAGTGCCGTGGACGTGATTCGCTCTGGCCTTTAGCCACGACCCCAAACAGCCTCGTAGGCGGCGTGGAGGCCGTAGCCGACGTTCTTCAGGGTCACGTAGCGCGTCTCCGGCATGCCCCGCACGCGCGTCGGTTTGATCGCGAGCATCGTCGATACCGGAACGTCCCCCGTCTGCCCACGCTGAATCGCGATCGGGATGGCCTGGCAGGAGATCGCGAGTCGATACAAGGCTCCCGGCGTCCAGGGTCGGATATGAGTCGGATCGTCCCAGAAGCTCAGGAACTGCTGGTCTTCCGGGTCGTCCGAGGCGACGGCGTGACACCCGAGTTCGCTCGGGGACTCCATCCACAATTTTCCACCAGGCTTCACGAGGCGCAAGAGTTCGGCGGTAAATCCGATCGGGTCGGTGACGTGCTCGAGGACATGGCCGGCCACCACTAGGTCGCAGGAATCATCGCGCAGATCGATCGACGCACCCAGAGTTCGTACAAAACGCGCGTGGCTGGGTCGCTCGGGAGGCTCCGCTCTATCGACGCCGATATACTGGAGGCCATGGGTCTTCGTCGCCTCGCCGAGCAGCCAACCGTAACAACCGATGTCCACGACGGTTGCACCACGGGGAAGTGACCGCACCAGATTCACGGAGGTCGGACAGGAGCGGCTGATAGCTGGGTTGCATTCGCTCGTCATGGCCATATGGGATGCAGGACTAAGCACGACGCATGCCACGGCGCTGACGCTCCATCACAGCGCAGGTGTCACGCCAGACTGCCCGACTTCGCCCAGCATTCGCGTTTCACCACAAACCGTGCGCGGGACTCGCGCGGCCCTTGGACATGCCGTGTCTCATGGGATCGGCGCCCGTCGTCCCATGGGACAGCCGCCCACTCAGCATCGCGCGCGAGCATTCGGGAACGTCCGCGCGGAGCGCAACCGCTGATTGGCCGCCAAGCCCCATAGGTATTTGTTCGACCACAGTCGGGGCTGGCAGAGGGGAGTCGAGCCGGGCGGAGGCGTTTCGGAAGGTCGCGAGACCGCGTTCGGTGTAGCATCCGGCAAGACCATGCTAGAGCCAGACGCGACCGACTTCGAGCTGGTCGTGCTCGTTGGCGACGCCCTCCACGTCGTCAGTCTGACCGGCAAGAGCGAGGTATCGCTCGGTCGCGACGCGGCCAACGACGTGCCGATCGATCACGCGTCGGTGTCGCGCCGGCATGCCCTACTCCGCCTCGGCGGCTCCCTCAGCATCGAGGATCTAGGCAGTGCGAACCAGACATTCGTGCAGAACAAGAGCGCTCCCGACGCATGCGGGGGAACTCAGAGGCTGCGAACACTTCGCTCCGAGGCCGCCGAGATAGCGATTGGGGAAAGTGTGCTACTCGGCGCGGTAAGCTTGGTGGTGCGGCGCCGGCAGCCGGCGGCGACCGAGGGTCTGATCGTGGCGGACCGGAACATGCAGGCTCTGTATGCGCAGGCCGAGCGTGCGACGGCGGCCCTCATCAACGTGCTCTTGCTGGGGGAAACAGGGGTTGGCAAAGAGGTGCTTGCCCGCTGGATTCACGCCCGCTCACCCCGGACCAAGCATCCCTTCGTCGCCCTGAACTGCGCCGCCTTCAGCGAGTCACTGCTCGAAGGCGAGCTATTTGGCTATGAGAAGGGCGCGTTCACCGGGGCGGCGCAAGCGCGGCAGGGCCTATTCGAGGCAGCTGATGGCGGGACTTTGTTTCTGGACGAGGTGGGCGAGCTGCCGATTTTGATGCAGGCGAAGCTGCTGAGGGCCATCGAGGAACGTGCGGTGTTGCGAATTGGGGCGCGAGCGGCGCGCCAGGTCGACGTGCGTTTCATCGCCGCGACCAATCGCGACTTAGACGCGGAAGTTCGCGGCGGACGCTTTCGTGAAGACCTGTTTTATCGTCTGAACGCGCTCAGTCTGGCGATTCCGCCGCTGCGTGAGCGGCCCGGCGAGCTCGAGCTATTGGTCCGCTCGTTCGTGCTGACCGCCTGCCGAAAGCTCGAGCGTCCACCCCTCGCGTTCTCGGAGGAAGCGCTCCGCTTATTGCGTTCGCATCGTTGGCCGGGCAACTTGCGCGAGCTAAGAAACGTGGTCGATCGAGCGGTCGTGCTCTGCACGGACACCAAGATCGGGCCGGAGCACCTGCCGAGCGCACTGATCGCCACGGCGACGGCGGCCTCGCAGTCCGCCGAGCCCCCGCGGTCGGTCGAAGTCGATCCACACCGGTTCGAGGCGCAGCTCGAATCCCTCGCGCGAGCGCGCATCGTCGAGGCGCTCGGACGCTGCGGCGGAAACCAAACCCAAGCAGCCAAACTGCTCGGCATCGCGCGCCGGACGCTGGTTGCGCGTTTGGTCGAGCTCGGCATCCCGCGTCCGAGGGCGCGGGGTGTCTCCCAGTAGAGATCGAGCGTGCTCAAGCTGCTCGCGTTGAGCAGCGCAGTGCTCAACTCAATGTGATCTCGACCCCGTGGACGGCGAAACCGCCGAAGATAGAGTGGTGACGGAACCCCAGCTTCTGCGTCGCCGTGCTCGGTGATGGCATAGGTCGTGCTGAATCCTCGTGCACATGCCGACCCAGCCAGCCCTGACTTTAGCCAGCGCGCCAACACTTGACGGCTACCCCGCCAGCGTCACGCTGCCGCGACGCAGAAATCAGCCGCAATCCGACGAGGGTTGGTGTATCTCGCGGGACGTGGCCGAGTTGGTGCTGCCCTTCCAACCTGGATACGTCTTTGGGGGACGCTATCGCGTCGAGCGTTTGCTGGCGCGGGGCGGGCACAGCGCGGTGTTCGTGGCGGAGCACCTGCCCACGGAGAGAGAGGTCGCGCTCAAGCTGTTGTGGCCGCATCAGCTGGCGTCGCAGGACGACGCCGCATGCCTGGAGCTCGAAGCCAAGGTCGCGAGCCGCGTGAAGAGCGAATTTATCGTGCGCGTCCTCGACGCGGGGGTCGACGCCGCCACCTATACGCCGTTCCTCGCAATGGAGCTGCTGGAGGGACGTTCACTGCTGCGCGTGGTGGAGGAGGACGGACCCCTCACGCTGGCTGACGCGCTTCGCGACCTGTCCCATGTCGCCCAGGGGCTCGACCACGCCCACGGCTTCGTCGACAAAGCGGGTCGGCCCACGCCGATCATTCATCGCGATCTCAAACCCGAAAATCTGTTTCTGACCCGCCGCGAGAATGGAGAGCCGCTCGTGAAGATCCTCGACTTCGGGGTGGCCAAGGTCGTCAGTCAGAGCGTGACCACAACCGGCGCCATCCGCGGAACGCCGGCGTACATGGCCTTCGAGCAAATTTCGGGAGGGTCACTCGGGCCGGAGACGGACATTTGGGCACTCGGTCTGGTCGCGTTCTTTCTGCTCACCGGGCGAGATTATTGGCGGACCGCGTCTCGCAAGGATCTCGGCCTGCTCTCGCTGTTCGCCGAAATCCTTCATCAGCCGATCGTGACGCCGACCGAGCGTGCGCGTGAGCTCGGGGTGCCCGCGCCCTGGCCTTCGGGATTCGATGCTTGGTTCCAGCGCTGCGTCGCGCGCGAGTCGGACGCGCGCTTTTCGAGCGCGGGAGCTGCGCTTGCTGAGTTGATCGCCGTGGCGGCCGGTAACCCAACGCCGCGCGGCGCTGCGCTCTCCGGCGAGCGCAGCCGCACTCCGCACGACAAAGGACCGCCGAGCGCCCATGTCTCGCTGGGCGCCCATCTAGCGCGCGACGGCGCCTCGTTCGCGCTTTTTTCGCAGAACGCGACGCGCGTCGAGCTCTGCCTCTTCGACTCGGAAGCCCCCCACCGCGAGACGGCGCGCTTGCCCATCGAGGAGTGCAGCAATCACGTCTGGTCGCGACACGTGCCAGGAATTCGAGCCGGACAACTCTACGGGTATCGAGTGCATGGCCCCTGGGACCCGAGCGAGGGCCACCGTTTCAATCCGCACAAGCTCTTGATCGATCCGTACGCAAGGCGACTCGTAGGCGACCTCGTCTGGCACCCCGCGGTGTTCGGCTACGACGTCGCCGATCCCGCAGCGGACCTGAGCTTCTCCGAGCTCGACAGCGCGCCCTATGTGCCGAAATGCAGCGTGACCGCCTCAGGGTTCGCCTGGGAGCAAGACGAGCTTCCCAACGTTCCGTGGAACGAGACGCTCATCTACGAGGCGCACGTGAAGGGCATGACCATGCGCCACCCCGACGTGCCGACGCAGCTACGCGGGACGTATCTCGGCCTCGTCAGCGAGCCGATCCTCGAACACCTCAGGGATCTCGGAGTGACGACGGTGGAGCTTCTGCCCGTTTACCACTCGCTCACGGAACGGCATCTTGGAGCCGCCGGTCTCAAGAACTATTGGGGTTATAACCCGGTCTCGTTCTTTGCGCCCGATGCGCGCTTCGCCACGCTGGGCGGCGATCCCATCGACGAATTCAAACAGATGGTGAAGACCTTACACGCGGCCGGCATCGAAGTGCTGCTCGATGTGGTCTACAACCATACCGCTGAGGGCGATGAGCTCGGGCCGACCCTGTCGTTTCGGGGCATCGACAACGCCTGCTACTACCGGCTCTCGCGTGAGGCTCGGCGTTACTATCAAGACTTTACTGGTTGTGGCAACAGCATCAGCTTGCTGCATCCACGGGCGCTGCAGCTCGTCTTGGATAGCCTGCGCTACTTTGCCAGCGAGATGCAGGTCGACGGGTTCCGCTTCGATCTCTTGCCGACCCTGGCGCGGGATGCTCAAGATTTCGACGGATTTTCGCGCTTTCTTTCGGCCGTGCAGCAGGACCCCGCGCTCGGTCGACTCAAACTGATCGCCGAGCCCTGGGACCTCGGCCCTCGGGGCTATCACCTCGGCGCGTTTCCAGCGGGCTGGTCGGAGTGGAACGGGCGCTATCGCGATACGGTCCGGCGCTTCTGGCGGGGCGACGCCAATCAAGCGCAAGACCTGATCTGGCGCCTCGCCGGCTCGCCGGACCTGTTCGGGCCGAGCGGGCGCGGAACCGAAGCGTCCATCAACTACGTGGTTTGTCATGACGGCTTCACCCTGCAAGATCTCGTCAGTTACGACGCGAAGCAGAACCTCGCCAACGGGCATCAGAACAGCGATGGAGCCCCGGACGAATTTGGCGCCAACTGGGGCGCGAACGGTCCAACGGACGAGCCTGAAATCGTCGCTCTGCGCACGCTCGCCAAACGCAACCTGCTCGCGACGTTGGCGTTTTCACGTGGCGTGCCCATGCTCTCACACGGTGACGAGCTCGGTCGCAGCCTGCTCGGTAACAGCAACGCCTATTGTCACGATACCGAGCTCAACTGGCTCGATTGGCAGCTGACACCAGGCGCTCTGGAGTTTTTCGAGTTCACTTGTGAAGTCCTGCGCATCAGGCGCGAATATCGAGCGCTCCGCGGGTGGCAACGCTCAGCGCGCACCCCACAGGCGCAGGCGTTACCGGGCGACGGCCTGCTCTGGCTCGACGCGGAGGGTCGCGAAATGACCCGCGAGAAATTGAGCGAGCCTAGCTTAGCGGCCTTCGCTGCCTTGATAACGGGTGGCGCGCTTTCCATCGAGCCCAGCGACCCGCTCGAGCAGCCGCTCCTGCTCTTGGTGAACGCCGAGGCGGAAAGCCGTGCGTTCACGCTGCCGGAGCTCTCCTGGCGCGGCGAATGGCAGCTACTCTTGGACACGGCACTCCCGGGGAAGCGTCCGCCGGTGACCGAGCGCCTGGAGCTTGCGCCGAGGTCGCTCGTGCTGCTTCGGTTCGGAACGCAGGCTCAAGACCCGCAAGCAGGAGCGCGCCACGACCCCGCGAATGGGCCGAGCAGCGCTGCCCGCTAGATTCGTGACATTTGACACCTGGGTGGCCATTCGACGAAAGCGCTCTTACACCAGCTCAAGGATCCACTGCCGGCAGTGAATCGAGCAGCGCGCGAGCCTCGTTCTGACGGTAGCCAGCCTCTGCGCCGTTCGCAAATACCTCGAGCAGACGCGCAGCTTCACGCCGCCGACCAAGACGAAGCAGGCACAAAGCCTGATTGTAGCGGGCTTCGACGGCAAGCGAGCCGCGAGGAAAGGCTTGCAGATAGGTTTGCCACGCGACGAGCGCGCGGCGCGTGTCCTCTCCCTCGAAATGCAGCCGATGAGCTGCCCCATAGAGCGCGAGGTCCCGTGCGAGATCCTGGCCCTGGACAGCGTGCGTCGAGCGGCCACGGTTCCGCGCCGCCTCGTTCCTTCGCGTCGGCTCACTGAGTGCCAATTCGGAAGCTGGGCCTCTGGGCGCGGGCGCGGGTGCGGGCGCGGGTGCGGGTGCGGGTGCGGGTGCGGGCGGTGCGGCGGTGGACCGCGGTACGTTGGAGTACCAAAAGGCGTGGGGGCTGGAGCTGTGGGTGCGCGCGCAACAGCAGAAGTACGATGCGGCGTTCGCAGAGTTGGAGAAGCGAAAGCTGAACGAACTGGAGAG
>JAEUAF010000397.1 GCA_019695485.1 Sorangium sp. | reverse complement strand
CCCCCGCGCCCCTGGCGCCGCCTGCGAAGCCCCAACGGAGCTTCACGCTGAGCATCTCGCCCCTGCACTTGCTCTCCCCCGTGCTGGAGTTGACGGCCGAACTCAAACCGTTCGACCACGCCGGGATTTCGGTGATCGGCGGCTACGGTTCGTTGTCCGTAACCTCGAGCGATCCGAGCGTCGGCAAACAGCGCGCAACCGCCTATGAAGCTGGGGGGCAGTTCAACGTGTATCCGCTGGATGCCTTTCAGGGGCTCGACTTAGGGGTTGAAGCGCTGTGGATTGGCGTCAATCTCGACAACGTCAATGTCGGTAACGGCAGCGTCTCGGCGTCGGGCGCCGGTCTGGCCGTGGGCCCCTTTGCTGGCTACAAATGGATCAGCAGAGGCGGCTTTTCGCTGATCGCGCAGGTTGGGGTCGAGTATCTCGCGCTGCACGCGTCGGCGCGCAGCAGCGACGGCGGCTCGGACACCGCCAAGAAGACCACCACGATTCCGCTCGTGAACTTCAATCTCGGCTGGTCGTTTTGAGCATTGCGGGGCGGCGCGTTCGGCACCGCCCCGCATGTTCCCTCGCGGGAACGCGACGAGCGTTTCTCAGGCGTGCGGCGGAATCGATGGCGCGCGCTCGCCGCCGTGCTCGACTTGCATCGCTTCGCCCTTCGGCTGACGAATTTCCTTGAGAAGGTCGCTGAACCACGGCGTGTCGATGTCGAACGGCTTGCCGCCCTTCACGCGCGGAAACTCGATGGCGCGCAGTCGCCCGCCGCGGTCTTCGTCGTGGCCGACGACGCCGGATTCGCCGCGCAGGCCGCACTCGACGCCGTGAGCGACCATGCTCTGAATCAAGCGCAGGTCGTCCACGTTTGCGGCCGCCGAGCGCGCGAAGTAGCCGGACTTTTGCACCAGCGCTTTCTCGGCGCCGAGCAGCTTCGCAAATTGTTTGGCGAACCACTGGCCGACATTCACCGCGTCGAGCTTGTAGTGCCCAAAGGCGTCGCGCGGGATGCTCTCGCCCTTGCTCTCCATCTCCTGCACGATTTGAGAGACGCAGGCGCCCTCGGAGACGAACACGTTGACGCAGTCCTGCTCGTCCATCACGGCGCGCAGTCGCTTGGCCTCCGAAGCGATGTCGAACTGCATTTCGGGCACGTAAACCGCGTCCAAGTCCTTGTGGGCGCGCGCCAAGTTGAAGCTTGGCAAAAAGTCCGGGTGCATCAAGCGCTCGCGGTAGACCTTGGCCGTGTAGGCCGTGAGCCAGCCGCAGTTGCGGCCCATGACTTCGTGCACGATCAGCATGCGCGGATTCGCGGAGTGCTCGTTGACGATGTTCTCGAAGTAGATAGCGCCCTGTTCGGCGGCGGTCCAAGCGCCGAGCGACTGGCGGATCGGGTACACATCGTTGTCGATGGTCTTTGGCAGACCGACGACCGTGAGCTTGTAGCCGTTCTTGCCGAGGTAGGCTGCGAGATCGGCCGCGGTGGTGTTGGTGTCGTCGCCCCCGACCGTGTGCAGGATGGTGACGCCGTCCTTCGTGAGTTGCTGCGCCGCGACCTCGAGCGGATTCTGGCCTTCCTTGACCAGGCCACGCTTCACGCAATCGGCGACGTTGGTGAGCTTGACGCGGCTGTTCTGGATCGGGCTACCGCCGTGCTTGTGCAGCACCTTCGCGTTGGCGCGAACCTCGGGCGTGACTGGCACGCTCTGACCGAGGAGCAGACCCTTGTAGCCGCCCAGGTAACCGATGATCTCGATCTCAGGGGCGAGCTCCGAGTAGCGCTCGATGAGTCCGCCCACGGCGGACGAAAGACAAGGTGCCAGGCCCCCAGCAGTCAGAATCGCGACCTTCGTTTTTTGGCTCACGGTTTTCTCCACGCGGTGTGTGTCGGATGCCGTCCCAGCCGGAAGGGTGAGTCCCGTGGGTCTGGAACAGCGGGCGCAGTGCTACGTCGGCGCTCGGAAAAAGCAAATCGATCGCGAAAATGGCGCGTCCGCGCGCGCTCGGCGTCGAACCCTCGGTGGGGCTTGCGCGGAACCAGAGCGGGGGCGCGCGCGGCTACGTTTGCCCAGGGTCGGGCTCTGCCGGCCGGCGCGCCCTTTTCAGCGCCGGCCCCCAAACCGCAAGCGGTCGAGC
>JAEUAF010000718.1 GCA_019695485.1 Sorangium sp. | reverse complement strand
CAAGGCGGGCCCCGAGCTCGGGCGCCGGTGAGTCGTACGTCTGATACGGGCCGCGAACCAAGAGCTCATGCTTGCTCGAGGGGAAGAAGAGCCCGCCGAAAACGCCAAGTTCGAAATGCGCGGGTCGCGCTGGGGCTGCTTCTTGAGGTGGCTCGGACGCCGGTCGAGGCGTCGACGGCGCGACGCTCTGAGCCCACGCGGAGCCCTGCAGCAGGCCCCCTCCAAGTGCGAATAACGCCGCGAGTCGATACTTCATCATCTCACCGTGAATTTCCGGGTGAAGCTCCGCGATATCCCCCGGCGGGGGCTTCGGTGGCCGAGTTATTGAGCTCCCAGCGTGCACGTGTCAAGCGGGAATCCAGGGCGTCGTCTGTCGGCATGACGTTATCGCAAGGGCGAGCCTCGAAAGCGCTAGAAACGCCGAGAATGAGCGAGCGCTGAGGCTTTTGTGGCAGGCTCGCGGTTCGTGACGTCACCTTGGCGCTTGCTGTGGCTCCTCGCGCCGATCGCGGGTCTTGTCGAACTCGGCGCGCATCTCTACTTCGCGGGCCGGGCGCCCCGCGAAACGGACTTCGCGGAGCTCAAGTCCGAGGTCGAGCGTCTACGCAACACGGGCGAGCTCGTCGTGATCGCGCCCGAATGGGCGGAGCCGCTGGCGCGCAAGGCGTTCGGCGAGGAGCTGATGCCACTCGCTGACGTCGCGCGTAGCGACGCGACCGGCTACGAGCGCGCGCTCGAAATCGGAATGCTGGACCAGCGGTCGCCAGAGCTTTCCGGATGGACCGAACTTGCCGAGGAACGAGACGGCCCTTTCTTGCTGAGGACGCTGAAAAACCCGCACTACGAGGCCGTGCGTTATGCGTTCAACGAGCACGTGCGTCCGTCCGAGTTGTTCGTCGTGGAATGGAATGGCGAAGCCGAACATAACTGCGACTTCACGCCGCGCGCGCGGGTCACCGCGGGTGGGCTCGGGGGGCACGTGGCTTATCCTGCCGAGCGCTTCCGCTGCTCGGGCGGTGAGGCCTACTTTGCGGGAGTGACGTTGATTGACGATCAGCGCTATCGTCCGCGTCGTTGTCTCTACGCGCACCCGCCGGTGAACGCCGTTCTGCATCTGCGTTTTCCGAACGTGCCTGCCGGCAAGAAGCTGAGGGGCTACGGCGGGCAGAGCTTCCTTCTGACGCGCGACGGAAACGCGGCCCCAATCGAATTTGCCATCTTCATCGACGGGCACGAAATCGGTCGTCGCGACTTCTTGGATCAGCAGGGCTTCTCCCCCTTCGAGTTCGCCATTGGCAGAGGCGCGCCCGAGCGCGTCGAGGTGACCTTTCAGGTGCAGAGCAAGAGCCCGGTTGGGCGTGAATTCTGCTTTGCGGCGGAGATGCGCTGATGAGCTTCGAGACTCCGCGCGCCGATCGCAAGCTCGGCCTCGCGCTCGGCGCGCTCTACGTGGCTCTGCTGTATGTCTCGGCGGATAGCTTGGGCTACGCCCGCGACGAGGGCTTCTATTTCCAGTCTGCGCGGGCCTATCGCGGCTGGTTCGATCTTTTGTGGAGTGATCCTGCGAGTGCTCTGTCGCGCGCAGGGGTCGATCGCTTTTGGGTGGTCAATCACGAACATCCGTCATTGATGAAGGTGTTGTTCGCCTTCTCGCACCAGCTATTTTACGAGCGGCTCGGCTGGATTCGGGAGGCGGGCACGGCTTATCGCTTGCCGGGTATGGTGTTGAGTGGCCTGGGTGTTGCGCTCATTCACCATTGGGGCAGTCGCATTTCCGGGCGCGCCGCGGGCTTCGTGGGGGCGCTGCTCTTCGCGTGTATGCCGCGCGTCTTCTATCACGCCCACCTCGCGTGCTTCGATTTGCCGGTCGCGTCCGTGTGGCTGTTCGTCGCGTACCTCTACGCGCGCTCACTCGAGACGTCGTCCCGCGGATACGTGTGGGCGACCGGGCTTTGTTACGGGCTGTTGCTCGACACGAAGCATAATTCGTGGCTGTTCCCGGCCTTCTTGGTGATGCACGTGTTGGCGCTCAACCTCGGCGACCTGCTCGCGGATCGCAAGCGGACGCGGCCGCTGGTGCCGCCGGCTCTAATCGCGATCGCGCTGCTCGGCCCGCCAGTGTTCGTGCTGCTCTGGCCGTGGCTGTGGTTCGATACCTGGCATCGCTTCCTCGGATACGTGCAATTTCATCTGCAGCACGAGTATTACAACATGGAGTTTCTGGGGCAGACCTATTGGAAGCCTCCGATGCCGATGGGTTACGCCTGGCTAATGACGCTCGCCACGCTGCCAGCCACCACGCTCGGCCTCGCTTTGATCGGCGGAGTGGGTTGGCTGCGTGGCGAGCGCTCCACCACCCTTTCGCCGTCGGGAGCGGCTGCTCCGGGCCAGTTGGCCGCAAACCCGGCAGCGACGACGGCGGCGCATGAGCTGCTCTGGTTGTTTGGGATTTTGGTGGGCTTCGCGCCGTGGTGGTCGCAAAACACGCCCATCTTCGGCGGCACCAAGCACTGGCTGACGGCGTACCCGTTTCTCGCGCTCTTTGCCGGTCAAGGGTTTCGTGTGGTCGCGATTCGGTTGCGCGCGATTGCGCTCGAGTTCGGGTTGACACGGCTGCCGGTGGTCTCACTCACGGCCACGCTGCTCAGCGCGGGCGCCGTGGTGATGACGGTGCACTCGCATCCCTACGGGCTGAGCTTCTATACGCCGCTGGTCGGCGGGGCGCCCGGCGCGGCGACGTTGGGGTTGAATCGCACTTTCTGGGGTTACACGACGGGCTCGCTCGCCGGCTTCATCAACGAGAACGCGGCGCCCGGCGCCAGCGTATTCGTTCACGACACGGCTCTCCAGAGCTGGGACATGATGCGCGCGGACGGCCGGATCCGCTCTGACCTCGAAGGCACGCTCTCGATCGCGGACTCGAGCATGGCGCTCTACCACCATGAACCGCACATGGGCCGTGTCGAGTATCAAATCTGGGTCGCGTACGACACGCAAACACCGGCCGAGATCGCCTGCTACGACGGCGTGCCGGTGGCTTGGGTTTACCAGCGGAAGTAGCTGGGGTCGCTCAGGGCACGGTGACCGTCACGTCGTCGAAGGCTGCAGTTCCGCTTTGCACGCCGACGGCGACACCGCCATTCAACGGCCCGTCCGTGCCGAGCACGCATGGCACGTCAGTGGTGACCGCCTGTCCGTCGAAGTAGAGGATCAGCGGTGAGCCCGCGCCGCCGGTCACGGAGAAACCGATCGTGTGCGCTTCACCCGGCAGCGCCGAGTCCGGCTTGAAGCGACAAATATCCGCGGTGCTACCGCCGTCGTTTTCACGCAGCTTCAAGTCGCCTTTGGGGCTGCTCGTGGTGCCGACGCGGTACTCGATGACAATGTAATTCTTGAGCGCGGCCCAGCGCCCATACAAGGATGCGATGGTGCTGGTGCCCGCGACGATCACGACCTTGGCTTCGACGTGCTGATCGGTCCAACTCGACTCGCCCGACACCGCCATGGTCTTACTCGAGCCGACGACGTTCAGCGCCTTGCTGCCGACCACGCTCGCCACCGAATAGGTGCCGTTCGTATCGGGCGAGAGCCACTGCATCGTGGTCGGCGCGGTGTAGTCGCCGTCCTCGAAATCGTCCAGGAAGAGCTGGGTTCCCGAGGGGCCGCTGCTGACCGAACCGCCGACGTTGGCGCCGCCGTTGCCGGTTGCGCCGCCTTTTGCGGCACCGCCGCTGCCAGTTACGCCGCCTTTTGCGGCACCGCCGCTGCCATTTGCGCCGCCCTGCGCCGTGCCGCCGCTGCCCGTGGACGTTCCACCATTGCCAGTGACGCCACCATGCGCGGAAGCTTGCCCCGCGGCCGCGCTACCTCCTGTCGTGCCGACGCCAGAGTCACCGCCGCTGCCCCCGCCACGTTGCGGCGTCACCTCTTCCACGCTCGCGCAGGCGAGTGATACCGATAGCGAGATCAGCCCAAGGCCGAAGCGCGCACTCGCAGTCGAGTGACCGAGCAGAACACGAGATCGCGGAACGAGCATCCCTGACGTGCCTCCAGCCGCCAGCCTAGCATGCTGGTTGCTGTTCGCCGTGACTCGAGCGAATCGATATTTGGGTAAATCGACTTACCAACGTGGGTCACGTATTTGGTAACCAGCTTTCCAATCCTCGAGTGTCGAGCGTCAGCAAGTTCGCGGAACACGACTACGAACACGCGAGTGCTCAGTGGGTCTTGAGTGCGTGAGCATGGTCGGCGTGTGTGGTGAGCGCGGTCGGCGTCGTTGTGAGCGCGGTCGGCGTGCGTGGTGAGCGCGGTCAGTGTCGGAGTGGGCGCGCCGACGCACGCGGGCTCCGCCACGTCGAGCTTGGCGGCGGCTCGCGAACTCCGCTCGCGGCGGAGGGCGCTGGCAGCGCTCGAATCAGCGGCGGATCTGGGCTCACAATCGCACCTTCACGGCCCATAAAGAGCCCCGGCCAGCGCGCCGCATCCCGTGTGCTAGCAAGACTCCGTGAGCGCGAGTTCGAGCCCGACCGACCAGCTTAACCGAGCGCTCGGCGATCTGCGCATCAGCGTCACGGATCGCTGCAACTTCCGTTGCAGCTATTGCATGCCGCGAGAACACTTCGGTAGCGGTCACGTCTTCTTGCCGCGCGCCGAGTTGCTGTCGTTCGAGGAGATCGAGCGGGTCGCGCGCGTCGCGGTGGAGCTCGGCGTGCGCAAGGTGCGCCTGACCGGTGGCGAACCGTTGCTGCGCGCAGAGCTGCCCGTCCTGATCGCCATGCTCGCCAAGATTCCAGACCTCGAGTTGGCGTTGACCACGAACGGCTCGCTGCTATCGCGTCACGCGCAGGCGCTGGCCGACGCGGGCTTGAATCGCGTGACGGTCAGCCTCGATGCGCTCGACCCCGTGGTGTTTCAGCGGATGGC
>JAEUAF010000533.1 GCA_019695485.1 Sorangium sp. | reverse complement strand
ACCTAGCGCCGCCAGCACCGCGCGAGCCCTCCGCTGAAAAAGCGGAGCTCTGGCGCACGCCTCCGCCCCAAAGAGCGGAGCTCTCGCGCACGCCGCCGCCCCAAAAAGCGGAGCTCTCACGCACGCCCCCGCCCCAACGAGCGGCGGAAGCCACGGCGCGCGCTCCGCTTAGCAAGCCGCCTCCGCCACAGCCCAATCTCGGCGCCCGCTTCGAACTCGACTCGCAGAAATTCCCCACGCTCTCGCAACTCGGCAAAAACCTAACTCTGCGCGCCTTCCGCGGCGAGCTCGACCCGGTCGTGGTGCGCGAACCGTCGATCGAGCAGGCGCTCGATGTGCTGGCCAAGCGCGAAGGCAACAACCCCTGCCTGGTGGGCATTGCGGGCGTCGGCAAGACCAGCGTCGTGCGTGGCCTCGCCCAGCGCATCGCCGCGCAAAAAGACGTCGCCTCGCTGGACGACAAAATCGTGATCGAGATCCCGGTCGGCGAACTCATCGCGGGCACCGGCGTGCGGGGCGCCTTGGCCGCGCGCATCGGCGCGATTCGCAAAGAAGTGGCGGCCTCCGCGGGGCGCATCGTGCTGTTCTTCGACGAGATCCACCAATTGTTCTCGGGGGAAGCGGCCGAAGAAATCGGCACCGAGCTAAAACTCGCGCTGGCACGCGGCGAGCTCCCCTGCATCGGCGCCACCACCTTCGAAGAATACCAAAAGACGATTGGCAACGACGCGGCCTTGGCGCGCCGCTTCAGTTTGGTGGAAATCGAAGAGCCGAGCCGCGAGGAGGCCTATCTCGTGCTCGACGCGCTACGCCCGCGACTCGAAGCGCACCACCGCGTGCGCTACCACGACGAAGCACTCGCGCTGTGCGTCGGCTGGTCCGTGCGCTATTTGCCGGGACGCGCGCTGCCCGACAAAGCCGTTTCGATTCTCGACCTCGCCGGCGCGCGCACGCGGCGCCGTGGTAAGCCGGAAGTGCTAGCCGACGCTGTCGCCGAAGTCGTCGCAGAGCTCGCCGACATGCCGATCGAGCGCCTGCTCGAATCCGACGGCGAACGCATGTTGCGCATGGAAGACATCTTGGCGGAGCGCGTGGTCGGCCACGGCTCCCAAATTCGCCGCATCGCGCGCATCCTGCGTCGCAACGCGGCCGGCCTCGGTGCGCGACGACCGATTGGCACCTTCCTCCTGCTCGGCCCAAGCGGCGTCGGCAAAACCGAGACCGCCAAAGCCATCGCCGAAGTGCTGTTTCATTGCGACAGCGCGATGACCCGCATCGACCTCTCCGAATACAGCGAAGCCCACGCAGTGGCGCGCCTGATCGGAGCCCCGCCCGGCTACGTGGGACACGAAGCTGGCGGCCAACTCACCGAAGCCGTGCGCCGTCGACCCTACCAAGTGATCCTGCTCGACGAACTCGAGAAGGCGCACCCAGACGTGCTCACCGCCTTCCTCGGCTTGTTCGACGAAGGACGCCTGACCGACGGTCGCGGGCGCACGGTAGACTTTACCAACACCGTGATCCTGATGACCTCGAACCTCGGATCGAGCGAAGTCACGCAGACCAAGCGCCGCGTCGGCTTCGGAGGTAGCGACACCGCGGCCAACGACCTCGAAGAGCGTGTGGCCGCCCAGGCGCGATCGACACTCGCCCCCGAGCTTTACAATCGCATCGACGAAGTGCTGGTCTATTCGCCGCTTTCACGCGACGAAGTTCGCGAAATCGCCCGGCGCTTGCTGACCGGCGTCTCGCGCATGCTGCAGGCGCAACGCGGCGTACGCCTCGAGTTCAGCGACGCCGTCGTCGACCATTTGCTCGAGCGCGGCGGCTTCGACCCGTCACTCGGCGCGCGCCCCATGAAACGCTCGATCGCTCGCCTGATCGAAGCGCCCTTGGCCGAGAAAATCCTGGCCGGCGAACTCTCACGCGGCAGCGTCGTCCTCATGGAAATCGAGGCCGGCGAACTCGACTTCGACGTCCTCGAAAGCGACCCCCACCCCGAGCGCGCGACGACCGCGGCGGAGTAACGCGGCGCCTTTCGGCACTTCGGGCGCGAGCGGTCCGGGATACGGGCCGGGGTCGTTGCTGTGTACCCTGGACGACACTCCCGCGCCGAGGGATCTCCGCTTGACGAGGGTGAAGCAGACGCGGTTCGCGGCAGGATCGCCGAACGCGGACTCGCATCGCGATTGGGTTTGGGGGCCACAATGCAACGGGCGCGCCGCTCGACGCAGGACGACGTTGGGCAAACGCGAAAGCAGCCTAGAGAGGATTCGGTTCCGCGCCTGCCCCCCCCTGTTGGGTGACGACGGCTCCGCATTGGTGCGGATTCGCGCCGCGTGCCGAGCTTCAGGCGACGCTCGGTCGGACGCCATCTCGCGCCGCGAGCGCAGGGAAGCCGGCGCCTCGAGGCGGACACGGGGCAAACCTGCTAAGTCTCCCGGATGCCGCTCGATCCCAAATTCCTTCGCGCAGAAGAGCTTGGAATTCGCCTCGAGATCGTTTCCGGTTTGCCGATTTGGGAGGCGCACCCGGTGTGGAAGCATCAGAAGGCGGTCGACCGCATCCGCGCCGCGATCGCCGTGGCCACGGGTTCTGCCTGCGCGTGCGTGCACGCCAGCGACGTCTACGTGCAGTTTCCAGACGGATCGCTGAAGCGACCTGATGTCGCGATCTTCTGCCGCGAGCCGAGCGAAACCGAAGATGCCATTTCGCTGGTGCCCGAGGCCGTCATCGAAGTCGTGAGCAAAGGATACGAAGCCAAGGACCTTGAAATTGGTCCGCCCTTCTACCTGGCTCAAGGCGTCAAGGACGTGATTGTCTTCGACCCCACGAGCCTGCTCGTCTTGCATGCCCGGCGTGAAAAGACGCTTCGACTCACCTCGCCGCAGCTGATCGCCCTCGAGTGCGGCTGCAGCGTCACCGTCTAGGGGTCGCCTTTACACGTCGACGAACTGCCGAAAGCGCCCCGCACGAAACGCGAGCAAGAGCTCCTTCGCGCTGCTCGCCTTGCCTGACACCTCCGTGAGCTCGAAGCCGCGGCGGAAGAAATCGTTGAAGCCAGGCAGGCCGCCGAGTTCGCGTTGTGCGCCCTCGACGAAGCCCATACTCCAATCGCCGAAGCTCGGCTGCGCCACGCTCTGCCGGAGTAAGGCTTGGATTCGATGGTGTCGTGGATCGATCGAGATGCGACGGAACAGCGTCTCGACCACGTCCCGGTGCCCCTCCAACACCTGAAAGAACGACCCGGCATGGTGGACGAGAATCCCACTCACACCGACCCGGTGATTGTTGACCCGCGACTTCATCAATAATTGGCCCAAAGCCGCTGGTGAGAACGTAGCTTTGGCCGCACTCACGTAGACCAGCTGGAACGTCGCATCCGAGGCCATGCCCCCCCTGCAACGGCCGCGTCGATTGCGAGATTAGGTTTGGGCCCAGGCCCGATCGCGGGTCCCGGTTTGGGACGGCAGTGACGCACGGCGCGCCGCACGGCGCTTCCTGGTCGCTCGCTGCGCGAGCCAAACGCCCAGCGCCGCTACCGCGAGCCAGCGATTCGAGGGCGGTCTGCGACTCGATTGGCACGCACAGCCCGATGCAGCTGGCGCGCCTCCAGAAGTGTTGCCGCCCCCCGCGCCATGCGGTGCCACACCCGACGCCCCAGCGGCTCCGCCCAAAGTACTGGACCCGACGCGGCCTGCGCCGCCGCCAGTCGTGCTGCCAGCTGTGGCGTCGCCCCCATCGCCCGTGGGGCAGGGCGCGACGATAGGCGACGGAGCAGCTTGGGGATCGCAGGCGCCGAAGCCCTCGAGCTGAGCCGCCACCGCGGGCCACGCGGCGGCACATAGCGAGCCCACCGGCGTGGTCGCCTCGCAGTCCGTTCTCTCTTTAATGCAGCCGAAGTCGAGCAAGCGCTCGTAACTTCGCCCCTCATCGAGCGAGCGTCCGACGACGAAACCGTTTCTGCTCGGCTCACCGCAAGCGAACAGACCCGCGTCGTTCCACAGCAGGCAACTCACCCCTTGGCAGGCGACCTGCTCGACCTCGAGAGACTGCGCGTCAATGCGGAACGTGCCGGACGCTGGGCTACTCGCGATCGCGGTCTTGCCATCTGGCGACAGCGCGAAGCCCAGCAATTCGTAATCGAGCAAGAGTGGCTCTTGGAAATTTCGCCCCCCATCATGCGTCACCTTCAAGTGACCTGGCACCGCCGACAGCCGCACGTAGACCGTGTTCGCGTCGACCGGGTCGATGGCCCCAATGTACGGCCAGGCGGCGCCGTCACTATCGGGAACCGCGTTCGACGTGAACGTCTGGCCGTGATCGCTCGAGCGCAGCAAAAGCCCTTGGGACCCACTCTTCGCCGGCATCCCACTCACGTAGATGACATCGGCATCACTCGCCGCCACGTCGATGGTCGTGGCAATGAACTCGGGAATAGCCTCGGAAATCGCAGTGAAACTCGCCCCGGCGTCGCTCGACTCATACACCCACGACGCACGCAACGCGTAGTCGACCCCGAGCGCCAACACCGAAGCGGGCCGGGAGGCCACGCGCGACAGATCCACAATGTTGGTGCTCGCGCCCGCGCTGAGCGCAAAACCGCAACCCGCCAGCGTCCCCACGCGCACCCCGTCAGGCACCCCAAGCAACACCGCGCCATCGCGCAGCAGCGTCAGCGAAGGCAGCGTGTTCGCGTACCCGAGCGCATCTTCACACGTCCAAGCAAAGCTCTGCCCCGAATCCGAACTGACGAGCAGCCCGAACGTCGTGCGCAGCAACAGCTGACTCGGATCCGAAGGCGCCGAAACCAACTGACTAGCGGCAGGAAATACGCCATTGGCGGCAGCAGTCTCCGCGGTCGCGACGCCGGCGAGCGCAGCCGCCAGGCCGCATAACATCGTGCATGCGACTCGTGCCGTGCCGCGGCGCGATCGCTTGCTGGCGCGTGGTCGCTTCCTCGCTTCGCTCACCGGGCGAGTCTACCAGCGCGCTGGGCGCGTGGGATGCGCACCCGGGCGGCCCTCCATGAACAGGCCAAAATTCGCAAAAAAAAACCGTCCTCTGAAGGCGTAGCGGCAGTGGTAACGTATCGCAAGCGATGGCCTCGGCGCGCAAGAACGATCAGCCTCGGCTAACGGCGCCCTGGCTGTGGGCATGCGCGAGGTTGTACGTGCGGGCTGAGCGGCAGCGGAGAGATCCGGTGTCTGCCGCGACGATTCAAGTAACCGTCTTGATGGCGTCTCACGTGACCGTGGCGTCCGTTGTTGCAATTCCGTGGTTCAAGCACTTGCCGCACGTGCCCATCGAGCCGAGAATTGTTGGGCTGGGGATTGGCGTCCTCATCTATGTTTGGAATGACCGCCGGTTCCGGGTCCGCGGCGCCGCCCGGGGCATGATTCGGCAGGTAAAAGACCAACGTCGGACGGAGAGCCTTCGAGATCAGAGAAGATTCTGCCGATTTATGGTCGCTTCATTTCTCGCGCCGTTCATCGCGGTCGTGGCTGTTCTCGCCCTAGTCAAACGATGATGGGGTCGCGCAGCCGCCTTTTGAGGCGGATACTGGAGGTTGCCGCCGTTTGCATCCTGCGCGAGTGGTACCGGGTGAGGTCGGCGAGCGCAAATGGGCCCTCGGCAAGTCACCCGCGCACTGCGCGCAATCCGCGGACGACGACGGGATGCCCAGCGTGAAATGCGGCCGATGCGCTGTGACCTTGGCGACTCCGCAGATCGCTGACGACGCGAAGCGGCCTTCGGCAACGCCCGCGCCCATCGCGCGCAAAGCGAGGAGGCCTACGCGGAGGCCAGCGCGCATTGTTGGCAATGACGCCGGGCCTTCGGCAAGGTCTCCGAACATTCCTGCGGAAGCGTCGAGGCCTACGCGGAGGCCAAGGCATGTTGGTGGCGATGCCACTTGGTCCTCGGTAAGGTCTCCGGGGATTGCTGGCGACGCAAAGTGGCCTTCGGGAAGCCCTGTGCCGATCGCGCAAGAAGCCTCGAGGCCTTCGCGAAGGCCAACCCGTTGCTGGCGACGACTCCGCACCTTCGCGAAGGAGTGCGCGCATTGCTCGGGATGCATCGGAATCTTAGGGAAGGCCCCCGTGCATTGCTGGCAATGCGTCAATGCCTTCGCCAAGCCCTCCGTGCAGTGCAGCCGATGAATCAATGCCGTCGAGATGTGCGACGCAGGGGCTTTGTAGGCAGATCCGCCCTGCGGGGGTGCTGCCACGGCCGGCGTCGGACCCGCCCATGCGGGCCTCGCGCGGAGCTACTCCGGCGCAGGGCGACGCGGCCTACTCGAACAGG
>JAEUAF010000356.1 GCA_019695485.1 Sorangium sp. | reverse complement strand
AGCGACTGCACGGTCGCGACACCAACGACCGCCGCGGGGATGCGGCTCGATTGGGTCTTGTCGGTCCTCAATGGGAGGACGCCGACCCAGGCGGAGCTCGAAGCAACGTTCGACAGCACTTTCCTGGCGCAAGTGCCTGCCGCGGATTTGCTCACGGTGCTGTTGCCGCTCGTTCAGCAAGGGCCGTGGAAGTTCTTGAGGATCGAGAGCGGCGCCACGAATCTAGCGCTCAGCGCCGTGCTGCGCGCCGGGAACGGCGACTACTTCCGAGTCCAGGTGGTGGTCAATTCGCTGACCCCAAACCGCATCACGGGGCTGCTGTTGAGCGCCGCGGGTGATCTCGATCCGACGCTCGCGAGCGACGCCGCCATCGACGAGGCGTTGAGCGCGCTTGGGTCGCAGGTGAATCTGCTCGCGGCCAGCGTGGATACGAACGGCTGCTCGACGCTGCATGCGCTGAACCCCGAGGCGAGCCTCGCGCTCGGCTCGGCATTCAAGCTGTGGATTCTGGCCGCGCTCGGGCAAAGCATTCAAAACGGCGAGCGCGACTGGACGGACACGCTCACAATCCAAGATCGCTTGAAGAGCCTGCCTTCGGGCACGCTGCAAAATCAGGCTGCCGGAACCAAGTTACCGATTCGCACGTTCGCTAATCAAATGATCTCCATTAGCGACAACACGGCCGCCGATCACTTACTGGCAGCGCTTGGTCGCGACACCGTCGAAGCGATGCTGACCACGACGGCGCATCACGACCCCAGCCTAAACATGCCGTTCTTGAGCACGCGCGAGATGTTCGACATCAAGCTACTGCTCTCTCAAGCCGATCGGGACGCCTATATCGCAGCGGATCTGGAACAGAAGCGCGCCTTGCTCGGAACCTACGACGATACGCTCGATCCGCGCACGTTCTCCGGTGACTGGACCGATCCGATCGCGATCGATCGCGTCGAGTGGTTCGCCACAGCGCTGGACCTCTGCAATGTGATGCGCAAGTTGAAGGAGCAGGGCGCTACCAGCGCCGCGGCGCCGGTATTGGACGTGCTTTCGCTCAATCCGGGGATCCCACCCGCGGACGACCAATTCGCATATATCGGCTACAAAGGCGGCTCGGAGCCGGGCGTCTTGAATCTAACGTGGCTTGTGAAACGAGCGAGTGACGGTGCCTGGCGCTTTCTCACGCTCGGCTTGAACGACGAGGGCGCGCCGATCGACGAAGATCGGGTAGTCTACGTGGCGACGGCCGCACGGGCGCGGCTCGCCAAGTGAAACGATGGGGACCCAGTTCAAGATCCGACCCTAACCCAGCAGGGCACGTCCGATTCTCTGCAGCGCAGGCTTCGTGCCTGGATTCGCGCTGGGCGTTTGCGTCTCGCAGCGGCGGCCTACGCAGGCCTCTCCGCGGGGTTGTTTTGGACGCGCGGGATTGCTCAGCTCTATGCGCGACACCCGCACGAGGACGCGTTCATTCTATTTCGCTACGCCGAACACCTGGCCTCCGGCGCGGGCATCGTCTTTAACCTGGGCGGCGCGCACACGGAAGGCGCGACCGATTTTCTCTGGCTGTGCCTGCTATCGGCGTGCGTTGGGCTCGGCTTGGATGTGGCTGTGGCCGCGGTGCTACTCAATGCCATTGGCTGCGGCGCGATCACCTTCTTGTTGTTGCTCGCGCTCTGGTCTCCCTTGGAAAGGTTCCAGGCTGCGGCGGTCGGGCGGCTTCTGTTCGGGCTCTTCCTGGCTAGCGTGAC
Source organism: Sorangium sp. (assembly GCA_019695485.1). Classification (GTDB taxonomy): domain Bacteria; phylum Myxococcota_A; class Polyangia; order Polyangiales; family Polyangiaceae; genus PMG-095. Next base: position 8,286 of record JAEUAF010000356.1, on the reverse strand, counting down.
CCCGTTCCTCGGCGCGGCGCTCGCGAGCTATGACGGCTTCGGCACCGAGCTCTATTGCGCGCTGTTGCTCGCAACGCACGCGGTTCATCTGGCCGCAGAGCGACCCGAACAATGGGCACGGCTACCCTATTTCGGGCTCATTCTTGGCCTATTTCGCCCAGACGGCGCGATCCTCGGAGTCGGCTATTTTGCGCTGTCGCTCGTTCGCTGCCGGCGGAGCTCGAACCAAAGGCGCGCGCTGCTCCGGCACGGCAGCTACGCGGCACTCGCGGGGCTCGCTTACTTTACCTTTCGCGGCTGGTACTTCGGAGAGCTCTTGCCGTTGCCCTTGTTCGTGAAGGCGAGAGGGCCTGGGCCGCTACCGGGGCTCGCCATGAATCAGGCTTGGCTAGGCACGAGCGGCAGCTTGGCCTTGCTCTCACTTGCGGCAGCCTTTGGCGCGTTGCTGTGGGTTCGAGCGCCTGCGCGGAGAGCCGACGTGGGACGCGTGCTGGGCGCGATGCTGCCCGTTCTGGCCCTGGGCCTAGCGTTGAATCTCGCCTATCAATCGCAAAATGTAGACTTTCGGTTTCAAGCACCAATCTTCACTGTACTTCTTCACGCGTTGCTACGACTTGGCGCCGAAGTCATGCTGGTCGTGCCCCGCGGCTGGGCGACCGAGCTCGTCCTCGTAGCCTGCGCGGCGAGCCTTTGGCCGGCGTTGCGAGCGGGTAAGCGTCTTTGGCCGTTGGACTATGTCGACAGCACGGCCGTGCGCCTGTCGCGAGAAATGACCGGGGCGGTCGTCGCGGGCACCGAAGCCGGCCGACTCCCGTATTGGAGCCACAGCGTTTTCGAGGACGTCGTCGGGCTCAACAATGCCCGTGCTGCGCACGCGCCGACACCGGTCGCGGAGATCGCGTCGCTGAAGCCTGATTTGGTGATGTATCACGTCGGCGGCGCGCTCGATTTTGAACGGCAAGAGCAGCTTTCCGCATCAGGGCCCGACGGGCAGTGTGAGCGCATCGAGCCAAGCGAGCTCGACGCTGCCCTGCGCCCACAGCTGCGACGTGCACTCGCGAGCAATCTCTCGGCGTACCCGGCCGACACGCTACCCACACAGCTCGGCGCAGCCGTCCTTTCACGATTTCTGTCGCAGAGCACCGAGTTCGACGTGTTCTTGATGCGGTACGGGGACCACTTTAGCCATGTCTGGGGGGTCCGGCGCGGGCGCCGCGCCGAAGCGATCGAGCGCGTGCTGCGAGCAGCCGAGCGAGCGCCCTACATTTCCTACGCCAATGCCAAGGGCTTCACGCCCGATGCCGCCTCGTGTCGACTGATAGCGCTCGGCGCACGCTATTTCGGCCCGCACGCATTCGGGCTCGTGGAAGCCCCGCGCTGCAAACGCTAGCCGCGCAATTTAGAGCGGAACCAGCATCACGTCGCGTAGCTCCTCAGCCTTGTCGACGCCGACCAAGCGGCGCACCAACGCCAGCGCAAAGGGAAACGCAGTGCCGGCAGCTCGGCTCGTAATGATCGGGCCATCTTCGACGACCGACGATTCCTCGAAGCGCGCGCTCGGGATCGCTTCGCCAGGAAATGAGGTCGCTCGGCGCCCCGCGAGCACACCCGCTTTTTCGAGCACGGTGGGGGCCGCGCAAATCGCCGCCGTGATTTTGCCCGCCTTCACGAAGCGACGCACGAGCTCGATCACGCGCGAATCGTCCCGAAGATGCTTCGAACCCGGCATGCCGCCGGGCAACACCAGCGCGTCGAAGCCCTGCGTGTCGAGTCCATCGAGCGTGGTGTCGGCCTCGACGCTCAGCGCGTGGGCGCCACGCACCAGGCGCGCACCAAGCGACGCCGTCGTGACCTGGATCTCGCCTCGACGCAGCACGTCGATGCAGGTCACCGCTTCGATCTCTTCGAATCCTTCAGCTAAAAGGACGAGCACTTTGGCCATGGCGTCTCCCGAACGCATCCTCGCCTCCGTGGGAGGTGGACGCAAGCCCGGATCCGGGGCGACTGCTCACTCCGGTGACGGGCAATCCAGCACCGAGAATTCGCGGACTCCCCCGCGCGTGCGCACCACGAGCAGGTGGCCGCTCAGCGCCGCCAGCAGCTCCGCTCCGACGAAATGAGGCTCCGACCTGACTTCCGTCAGGGCCAGGGGGTCGGCGCCCAGACCTGCCAGACGAAGCTCGCTCTCGTTCGGAACTGCAAGCCAACCCCAGCCGCGCTTGGGCGGCGGCGTGGCGTCCCACAACAGCGAGGGCAGGCCCGCGGTTTCGCCGAGCTCCCAAGTCCGCGAGGCTGAGGTTCCGTCCGCACGCAGTACGACGGCTTCGGCCGTCGCTCGCTCGAGCCCCGGTCCGTCGCGATCGTCTCGGTAAAGCAGCAGCACGCCGCCGTCGGGTGTCGGCACCATGTCAAAAGCCACCACGCGCGCGTTGGCCGGCGTCACACGCCGCGGCGATCCGACAGGCGCGCCCGCACCGTCGAGCGGAACGACTTCGATAGAGGTGGGGCCTTCTTCAACCAGACCCTGTTCTGCAACGCCGGCGTCGTAGGTCGCCGGTCGCCCCAGCGTGGCTTTCGGCACAGCCGCGGGTTGCCGCACAATCCACGCCAGAAAATAGCCTCCCGCTCGCCGGACGAGGTGCGGGCTCTCGGCGTCGCCTTCGGACCCGGCGGGAGCAGAAACGATCGAGCCTTTGAGGGCGAGGGTTTTCAAGTCGACCCGAGCGAGCGCGATCAGGCCGTGACCCTTCGTCAGCTTGGTGAACGCGATCAGCGCTTCGGGGCCGCTCACTTCGAGCGCAAATTCGCCCGCGTCACGCCGCACTCCGGGGATCTCGAGGCCGCGACGGATCGACCCGGCTTCGAACGGCGGATCGAGCGCGCTCAGCTTGAGCACGATGGACGACGCATCACTGTCGGCGGATAGCACCAACCAGCTGTCGCCGGCCGCAGCGAGCGCGGGGGGCTCGACATCGCCGAACACTCTGCCGAGATCGACGCTCTGTGCCGCGGCGCCGTCTGCGCCGATCAACAGCGCGAAGGCGTGACTCGCGCCGCGTTCGCTCTGAATCGCGCCGACGCCAAAGCGCCCGTTTTCTGCGCGCGCCGCCCCGAGCTCGACCGAAAACGGCAGCTCGACGTCGTGATCGGCCTCCTCGTCCTCAGCTTGCGTGGCTTTTGCTTTGGGCGGCGCTTGGCCCACGCTGAGCACGGGGGACTTTCCGAGTTCGCGACACACGTACGGAGGAGCAGGCGGCGGATCTGCGCTCGCGCCGGGAAGCGGCGTGGCGCTCGCAGCGGCGCTCGCAGATCCGGCCGGTCGTCCGCCGGCTACTGGGGCATTTTTCTTGCGACAGGCCGCGACCAGGCACACGCAAAGCGCCACCGCAGCGACCCGGCGGCTCGCCGTTGCGCTCGGCCAAAGCGTCACCATTCCGCGTGAGTACTCGCAGGGCGCAGATCCGGCAAGTATGATGGCGCCCTCGGCGGAACCCCACCAGATGCGCAGCGGCGAACTCACGAAAGTCTACGAGCCCAATCCCCTGCTCGAGGCCCTTTACCGCCGTTTCTTCGACCGCATCCACGTCGACGAGGCCTGGGCACGCCGCGTCCGCGAGCTCTGCGCCAAGGGCCCGGTCGTCTACGTGCTGCGTAGCCTCAATTTCATCGACTTCCTGGCGCTCGACTACCTCACCAAGCGCCACGGCCTGCCGCGCATCCGCTTCGTCAACGACCTGGGGCTCTGGATTCTGAATCCCCTCGGCAAAGGCTGGCTGAACGCCATCCTGCCCGACTCCCGGGTGACGCCCGCCGACGAGCTCGAGGACGCGCTGTCTCAAGGCGGGTCGGCGGCGCTCTTCCTCAAACGCCCGCCCGGCGTGCTCGACATCGCTGCAGGAGCCACCGGCGGTCGCGGATTGAAAGAGGGCGACGAGCTGGTGCGCGCGCTCTTCGAGATCCAACGCAAACGCGACAAGCCCATCTTGCTCGTGCCGCAAGTGTTCGTGTGGTCGAAGTTCCCGGACACGCGCGGCACCGAACCGTTCGATGCGCTGCTCGGCCCGCGCGAGTGGCCGAGCCCAGCGCGCACGGTGGCTCAGTTTTTCTACAACTACAAACACGTCGCCCTCAAGCTTGGCGATCCCATCGATCTCAAAGCGTTCCTCGCAGAATCGGCAGAGCAACCCGACGCGGTCGTCGTGCGGCGCGTCACCTACGCCATCCTGAGAAAGCTCGAACGCGAGCGGCGCGGGGTCACCGGTCCCGCGGAAAAAGCGCCAGAACGCGTGCGGCAGGAGATCGTGCGCAGCCCGCGCCTGCGCCATGTGATCGACGAGCTCGCCGACGAGCATACCGATCGCTACACGCTGCAAGCGCGCGCTCTCGAAATGCTGGCGGAGCTTCAAGCGACGCCCGGGCGCACCACCATCAAGCTTTTGGAGGTGGTGTTCGATCGCCTGTTTCAGCGCATCTATGCGGGCGTCGAATACGATCCGAAGGACATCGAGCGCCTGCGTGAGGCGGCTAAGCAAGGCACGCTCGTGCTCTTGCCGAGCCACAAGAGCCACATCGATTATTTGATCCTAAGTTACATCTTCAACATCGAAAACCTGCCGCTGCCGATGATCGCGGCCGGCGACAATTTGAACTTCTTTCCGGCGGGCGGCATTTTGCGGCGCGGCGGTGGCTTCTTCATCCGGCGCTCGTTCCGCGGTGACCGGCTGTACGCGGCCGTGGTCGACGCCTACGTGCGCCGCCTGATCCGCGACGGCTACCCGATCGAGCTATTTTTGGAGGGCGGGCGCAGCCGCACGGGCAAGCTGATGCCGCCGAAATTCGGCCTTTTGAACATGGTCGTGGACGCGGCGCTCGCCGTTCCCGATCGGCCGAGCTGGTTCGTGCCAGTGAGCATTGGCTACGAGCGCGTGATCGAGGGCGCCTCCTACGAACGCGAGCTCCAGGGCGGCGAGAAACAGAAGGAAGACGCCAAGGGCCTGTTCAAGTCACGGGACGTGCTGCGCCACCGCTACGGGCGCATCAACATGCAAGTCGGCCAAGCCCTCGCGCTGCCAGAGATCGCGGCGGAGCTCGAGCTCGATCTGGCGACGCTCTCTCCAGCCAAGCGGCGCAGCTTAGTCACGCGCATCGGCAACCGCGTGATGGACGAAATCAATCGCGTCACCGCAGTCACGCCCGGCGCGCTCACCGCGCTCGTGCTGCTCAGTCACGACCAGCGCGGCCTGTCGCACAGCGACTTGGTCACCTGCTCGGCGCGCTTTCTCGACGTGGTCAGCCGCATGGGCGCGCGCACCAGCCCTGCGCTCACCACACCGACAGGCACCCTGCGCCCCGAATCGCTGCGCGAAGCCGTACAGCTCTTCGCCGACGCCGATTTGCTCGAAATCCGCTACCCCGACGGCCCACCGAACAGCGAAGGCGGCGCGGGCCGCGCGGGACCAGGCGCGGTGTACACGGTCGTCGAGAGCAAGCGCCTGATGCTCGACACGACCAAGAACATCATCGTGCACTTCTTCGTGGAGCGCGCGTTGGTTGCGATTTCGCTGCTGTCGCTCGGCAACGAGGACGCACCGCTCGACGCCGTGCGCGAGCGCGTGCGCGAGCTCTCGCGCCTGTTCAAACACGAGTTCAGGTTCCGCGCGGACGCGCCCTTCGACCAAATCTTCGAGCAGACCCTGAACACCATGGAGGCGGTCAGCGAGATCGCGCGCTCGACGGACCGTATTGCCGCGGGTGCCGGGCGTGACGGCTGGTCCGGGCGCGATTGGCTCACGCACTACGCCGCCATCCTCCGAAATTTCCTAGAGGGGTATCGAGTCGCCGCGCGCTCCCTGAAGCTCTTGCTCGAGCGGCCGCAAACCGAAAAGGAAATGAGTAAGAAGGCGCTCGGCATCGGCCAACACATGTTCCTTGACGGCGAAATCCTGCGCTGGGAGGCGGTCAGCAAGCCTATTCTTGCCAGCGCCTACAACGCCTTCGCCGATCAAGGCTACCTCGTCCACCGCGAAGGCAAGTACCACTCGAGCCCAGCGCTCGCCGACGAGGCCGCCGTGGCGGAGCTCGAAGAGCGCTTGCACGGCTTTCTTCCGCCCGACAAGGTATGAGCATTCGGACGTCGCTCTTCGCTCTGCTGTTACTCCCAAGCGCTTGCATGGGAGTCCCCTCCCCGCTCACACCCGGGTTCGAAGGGACAGTCGGGGTGCCTCAGTTTGGCGTGCAAACGCAAGCCATCCAACTGCCAGTGGCAGCCGAAGGCTTCGTGCGCTTCCGCGTGCTCGGCCATCACTATTGGGGCCTACCGCGCCTGGTGAAAGCCATCGGCGACGCGGCGGCTCACGTGGCGAGCGAGGCGCCCGGCGGCGCGCCGCTAGTCGTCGGTGACCTCTCGGCGCGCAACGGAGGCAAAATCCCTGGGCACAATTCGCATCGCACGGGGCGCGACGTCGATCTTCTACTCTTCGTGACCACGCCCGCAGGCGTGCCCGTCGAGAGCCCCGGATTCGTACCCATCGACGCCGATGGGCTTGGCTTCGTGCAAGAAACTGGGGAGTTCGTGCGGCTCGACGTCGAGCGACAGTGGGAGCTCATCAAGTATCTGGTGAGGTCGCGCGAGATCGGCGTGCAGTTTCTGTTCTTCAGCCAGAAGCTCGAAGCGCTGGTGATCGACTACGCGCTCGCAAAAGGCGAACCCCTTGAAATCGTGCACCGCGCGCAAACCGTGCTCATGCAGCCGACCGACAGCACCCCGCACGACGACCACATGCACATGCGCATCGCCTGCGCGCCGAGCGAAGGCGTGAGCGGCTGCAGCGGCGGCGGCCCGTATTGGGAGTGGCTGCCCGAACCCACACCTCCTATCGAGCTCGACGACACCGATCTCGCAGCGATCGCCAGCGACGACCCACTCGTGCCCGAAGCCGTCGCCAACTCGGAAACCGGCGCAGCAGGCGGCGTATGAACAGTCGCCCGGTGCGGGAAGCCCTGCCCGGGCCGAGCGGCACCGAGGCCCTTTTCGCGCAAGGCCGACTGATCCTCGGCGACTGCCTCGAGGTCTTATCGCGCCTCGATCACGCCCGCTTCGACCTCGCGTACCTCGACCCGCCGTTCAACACCGGGCGTTCGTTTGGCGCGCGCCAGGGCGAAGGCGAACGCGCACGCGGCGAAGCCGCCTACGCCGACAACTGGGGCGGCCTCGACGGATTCCTATCGATGCTCGAACCGCGCCTCGCGAAACTTGCACCGCTGATGACCGCGCAGGGCAGCATCTGGATCCACCTCGACCATCGCGGCGTACACGACGCCAAACTACTCGCCGATCGCTTGCTCGGACGCGACGCATTCATGGGCGAAGTGATCTGGATCCCCGGCAACGGCTCACGCCGTCGCAAAGCGCCCAGCGTGACCCACCAAACGCTACTCATCTACGCGACGACCGGCGCCATGCACTGGCACGCCGACGACCCAATCTTGCGCGAACCCTACGCCGACACCAGCCTCCGCATGCACTTCGCCGAGACCGACGCCGACGGCCGCCACTTTCGCGAACGCACCATCGCCGGCAAAACCTACCGCTACTACGCCGACGTCGGCCGCCAACTCGGCAGCGTGTGGTCCGACTGCCCCGCCATGCGCGCCAACACCCCCCTCATCAGCGAAGCCACCGGCTACCCCACCCAGAAGCCCGAAAAACTCCTAGAGCGCATCCTACGCGCCGCCAGCAACCCAGACAGCTTCGTACTCGACCCCATGTGCGGCTCCGGGACGACAGCCGCCGTTGCGGCGCGCCTCGGGCGTCAGTTCGTGGCGATTGATCAGAGTGAGCTTGCTTTTGAGACAGCGAAGAAGCGGCTGATGGCGAACAGCGTTAGTTCGCTGCGGTGACGTCGGGAGGGAGTGTTCGCGGCTAAGCTCGAGACGCTCTCGGTTCCGAGGGCTGCTCTGATCCGGGACAACGCGCGCTCGAGCCGCTCCAAGTTTCCATCCTCAATCCGGTAGAGGATGTCCACGTCCCGGGTGAGTACCGGCGCGCAGTGGAGGGCTGCAGCCACACCACCGACGATGATGAACTCCACGTGCTCCTGGCTGAGGACAAGCAGCAACCGACCTAGGTCGAACACGGCCATTTACTTGCTCGAGTCGGCGGTCAGCGGCGGGGCCGTGCGCACGCTGGCCATAGCGTTCATGCAATTCTCTACCGCTTTCAAGCTCTGGGTCGGGGTCAGTGAAAGCGAGTAGCGCACCAAGCTCAAATCGACCGCGTTCTCGTCG
>JAEUAF010000364.1 GCA_019695485.1 Sorangium sp. | reverse complement strand
CGCGCGCTGAATGCCCGCGCTGAGCGCCTCGCCTGCGCGCTTCGCGGTGCGCGAGGCATCGCGCAGCGCAAGCTCCATTCGGCTCTTGCCGATCACGTCGGCGACCTCGTACACGAGGTCGGCCGTCGTGGTGGTCGCGCGATGCGCCGGGCGGTAGAGCGCGTTCGTGTAGCGCGGATTCTTCTTCATGAATTCGCGCAAGCTCTCGAGCGTGAGCCCCGTCTCGGTGAGCGCTTTCTCGAACTCCGCCTGGGCCGCGATGCGCGCCTTGAACAGATACATCTGCACGCGGCTCTGGAAGTTCACGGCGCCGTCGCCGCTGGTCTCGACAGCACAGTAGATGCTGCCCGGAAGCTTCTCGGTGATGAGCGACTGCACGCCGTCGCTGACGCTGGAGCTCGGCATGCAGCCGAAGGGCTTCACGCTGAGCGTCATCGTGGCTTTGCTCTTCACCACGTTCAAAATCAGCTTTCCGACCTCCATGTGGCCTTCGCCGCCGCGCAGATCGTTGTTGTAGTAAGGGCTGGCAACGTCCGCGACTTCTTTCATGTCGGGCAGGTGGTAGCCGTAGAATCCGCCCGCGTAGGCGAAGGTCTGGAACGCGCCACGCAGCGCTTTGTCGCCCAAGAAGAGCCCGGCCTCGCGCATGAATACGCCAAATTCGCCGCTGCCCTTGAGGCCAGTGCGGCCGCCGTCTTCGCCGCGTAGGAGTTCGCGCGACTTGGTGTCGAAGGTGGCTTCCCAGATGTTGTAGAGAATCCAGGCCGAGACGAACTGGATGTCGGCCTCGCCGCCTTCTTTCTCGATGAAGCGCTGCAGCTGGTAGTTGCCGTCGCCTTCGGTGGTCATCGCCCAGAACTCACCGATGATCGCCACCTTGGGGCGCACCTTGGTGAGGTCGACCTCGACTTTGGAGAGCACCTTCTTGGCGCGCAATAGCGCCATCAGGATCGACTTCTCGTTCAGCAAGGCGTCGTAGCAGATGTCCTTGGCTTGCTTGAGCGCCTTGTCGGTGGCGCCCGGCTCGACCTCGTAAGGCCGCAGGCGGTAGCCGATGCCGTTCAGCACGTCGCCCGCGATCAGCGCCTTCAACAGGCCAATGAAGAACTTCGGCTTGAGCTCGAGTCCCGACTCCTCGCCGGTGGCCTGGCTGAGGCCGCCCGATTGCTGGAACAACATCACGCGGAAGCCGTCGAAGCCGGCGTCGCGCAACGCCTTCCGATACTCCGTGACGTACATCCCGAAGCGACACGGGCCACAGGCGCCCGCGGTGAGGAACACGTACTCGTCCACCACCTGCTTCGACGTGAGGCCCTTCTTGTCACGCAGGTGAATCAGGAACTTCACCAGGTTCCCGACCGTGAAGTAGGTCGGGTTGCACTGTCCGCGATTGCCGAACTCCTTACCCACCTGAAGCGCCGCGTTATCCGGGCAGTCGAGCGCAATCACGTTGTAGCCGAGGCTCTTGAAGGCGCCTTCGACCAGGAAGTCGTGGGCCATGGTCAAGCCGCCGATCAAGAGCGTGATCTTGCCCTTCTCGCGCTTCGTGAAGCTGAGATTGGCCATGTCCTCGATCCAGTGCTCCTCGACGGGGAGCCCCAGGCGCTTGCGTTCTTCGGCTTCGAAGAGTTTGAGCTCGGCGTCCATGTCGAGCAGTGGAAGCTTCTTCTTGGCTTCGGGAGAGTGCGTTTCAGCTTGGATCATGGCTTCCTCGTCGGGTTCTCGCAGAAAAAATTGGGCAAATAGAGGCTAGAGAGAGGCGCTGCGCTGTTGCGGCGCCTCGAGTTCGGCGGACGGAGCGGGATGCGGTTGGGCGTGAGTGTGGTTTTGCGCATGAGCGTGGCCGTGCGCATGCGTATGGCCGTGAGCGTGGCCGTCGGCGTCATGCTTCTTCGACGCGATGCGTTCGATGCTGCCGTCCTCGCGGCGGCGGCCGAGCTGCACCACGCCGGCCATCGCCTCGGGTTGGGTGCTCGGCGCGGCCTGGTAGTTTCGCATGCGCTCGCTGACCTCGGCGATTTGACGCTCGATCTCGGGGTCTTGCTGCTTCAGCGACGCCAGCTGTGCTTGCTTGAGCTCGAGTAGCTGCAGGCGCTTGGTGTCGATGTTGAGCGCGAGCTCGAGCTTCTTCTTGGCTACGTCATCCAGACGCTCTTCCTGCAAGCGCAACGAATGAGCGTAGGTCTTGACGCGGATCTTGATCGAGCCGCCCGGCTTGTTGGCGTCGAGGTCGTGCAGCGCGGCGGCCGGCGTCTTCGAGGTCTGCAAGATGGTGTCGATCAACCCATAGGTGGGGGCGTCATGACCACACTTGAAGCTCGAGAGATCGAGCACCGCGAGGCTCGGGTGATGCGCCGCAAAGTTCGCGGCCCACACCTTCTGGGCGCTGTTCGCCGAGTAGTTCTCGGGCCACAGGTGGTTCAGCTCGAGCGGGCTCTTGATCACGCCCTTTTCGAGCTCTTCCTTGAAGTAGCGATCGATGTAATCGCGGTTTCTCGGCAGCGAGCGAATGCTCACGATCGGATAGCCAAGCACCTGGAATTCCTCCGGGATGCCGTGATTCATGCCGGGGTCGGAGTGGTAGGGCCGGTTCAGCACCAAAATCGCGATGCGATTCTCCGACTCCACCGTCTCCAAGATGGCGCGCCCCTTTTCTTGCAGATCGCGCTCGAACTCGGTCAGCGCTTTCCAGCCTTCGCGGCAAGCGTGATCGTTCTCGTCCTCGGTGATGCCGAGGCGCTCGCCCCAGGTCTCGAACATGCGCCGCGCGAGCAAGAGCGGCTCCACGAAGGTGAGCGCCGGATCCAGATACTCCATGCCGCGCTGCTTGAAGAAGTCGACCTCCTTGGTGAAGGCCGCCTTAATCACGTTCGGAGTGCCAGCCACGATCGGGCACGAAGCGTTGTCCATCGTGTCCGACACGAAGTTCGCGACGTGCGTGAGGATCGGGAAGAACAGGTAGTTGAGGGCGCGGTTACGCTCCGGCTCGTGCTTGTGAAAGAGCAGGTTGTGGATGTGCGCCTGCACCACCTTGCTCGGGAAGCAGGGGTCGATGGAGCCGTACTTGCCGCCCTCTACCCACATCTCCTCGCTGGTCGGCTCGCTGAACACGATGTTCGAGCGACCGACGCCGAGCGCCTCGAAGTAGGTGCGGAAGAACGGCGCGGTGCTGTACATGTTGAGCACGCGCGGCATGCCGATGCGGATCGATTTGCGGCGCTTGTCAGCCTCCGCGTTCGAGCGCTCGAAGGGCCGCACGAATTCCTCGCGCTTCACCCGGAACAGCGACTTGGTAACGCGCACGTCCTTGATCGGCGTACCCTGCGGAGGCAGCGGTTCCGGCTTGTAGAAGTGCACGAAGGCCTGCTTCGACTCGTAGTCGACCAGGTTGGGGAACGCCGCCGCGATCTTCTTGCGCTCGGCGACCAGTTCGAGCATCGCGTCCTTGCTCTCGACGGTGCCCTTCTCGCAGGAAAATCCCGAGATGTAGCGGGCGGTCGAGCCGTCGGGGCGCTGGGTGTCGATGAACGTGCGCTTGCACTCGTTCGGGCAAAAGTGACACGTCGTACTGTCGTCGGTCTTCGTCGTATATTCGAGAGCCAGCGTGGCATCGATGCCGATGAAGCGCGTGGTGCGCGTGCGTCGATAGCGGCGCAAAGTCTCGATCGCCGCGCCGATCGCGCCGGCTTCGCCGGTGTGCGGGTGCACGAAGACCTCCGCGCCTGGCACGCGCTCCTTGATGTAGTCGACCTGCGCCTTGACGGCGGCGAGGTTATATTGCGTGCCGCCTTGCAGCACGAATTTGCGACCGAGCGAGGCGAGGCGAGGGATCTGCACCACGTACTGCCAAACGTTCTTCGGCAGCACCTGCGCGAGGCCTGCGAGGAGCTCCTCCTTCTGGTAGCCCTCCTTCTGGAAGTTCACGCGGTCCGAATCGAGGAACACGGCGCAGCCGTAGCTGAACTTCGGGGCCAGCTCGGCTTTGAAGGCGTTCTCGGCGTACTCGGTGACGGGGATCCCGAACTGGTCCGCCATCGCCTGCAACAGCATGCCGTTACCGGCGCTGCACGAGTTCGAGAGCTTGAAGTTCTGAATGTCTCCGTTCTTCATGAACAAGACCTTGATGTCTTGTCCACCGATGTCGCAGATCACGTCGACGTCGCCGAAGAAGTGCACGGCGCTCATCATGTGCGCAACGGTCTCGACGATGTTCACGTCCGCCAGCACCGACTGCTCGAGCACGTCCGCCGCGTAGCCCGTCGCACCGAGGCCGATGCACTCGAGCGTCGCGCCCTGGCCCACGATGTGGTCGCGGATCTTTTGGAACAGCTCCTTCGTATCCTGGATCGGATTGCCCTTCGAGAGCTGATACGCCTTACAGACGATCTCTCCGCTGTCGTCGATGAGCACGGCTTTCGACGAGGTCGAGCCGCCGTCGATGCCGATCACGCCGCGCACGACCTGACCCGGCCGCAGCGTGTGCGGCACGAACTTCGGAATGCGGTAGGTGTCCTTGAACGTTTCGGTCTCGCCGAGGTTCGCCGACAGCGGGGGCCCCGCTTGCTCGCCGAGTCGGGCGCGCCGCCCGTTGTTGATGAAGTCCTCGAGCCCAGCCACGGAGGTGAAGCGCCCCGCTTCGCCGCCTTCGGCGATGCCGTACATCGCCGCGCCGAACGCCGCGTAGAGGTCCGCCTTCTCCGGCACGAAGATAAGCTCCTCGATCGGGATGTCTTGCGGGTACTCGAACGCGCGATCACGCCAGGTCTCGGGAATGCGCTTTTGCCAACATTCACGCAAGAACGGCAGGTACGTGTTGGGGCCGCCGAGCAACAGCACGCGCGGCTTCAGCGTGTTGCCGCGCGTCAGCACGCTCAGGTTTTGCAGCACGATGGCGTCGGCGAGTGAGTTCAGCACCTCATCCTTGGGGATGCCGGACTTCACCAAGTTGACGATGTCCGTCTCGGCGAATACGCCGCACTTGGCGGCCACGTGGTGGAGCTTGCCGTCGTCGAAGTGCAGCTGGTTCGCAAAGCCGGCTTCGGCGCCCACCTTGATCATGCACTTGTCGATGGTGGCACCGGTGCCGGATGCGCACTTGTCGTTCATGGAGGTACCGGCCGTCTTTTGGCCGGTCTGCTTGTCCTCCTTGAACATGATGATCTTGGCGTCTTGCCCGCCGAGCTCGATCACGCTGAGCACGTCCGGATGCTTGTGCTCCACGGCCAACGTGACCGCGTTCACTTCCTGAACGAACTTACCGCCGGTGGGGGCGGCCATCGGACCCGAGCCGGAGCCGGTCAGGAACAGGCGCCACCCGGCCTCCGTTTGCTTCGGGAACTCAGCCAGGATGCGCTGCAGAAACTCCAGCACCTTCTCAGGCTGCTTGGTGTGATGGCGCTGGTAGTCGTGCCACAGGATCGCCTTCGAATCGGGGTCGATCACCACGGCCTTTACGGTCGTTGATCCGACGTCCATGCCGATCACGAGCTCGCTCATCATCTGCCCTTTCGGTTCCGCAAGCCGGGAAGGCTTCACGCCCACCGCTCACTGACGCTGACGTCAGTGTTTAGTCCAGGCCGCAGGACCTGGACAAGCCCCGCGTTCGGTTCCTCCAGCGGGCGGCCAGCGGGTCGCCCATAAGCCTTTTATAACATTGGGATAATTGGATGACGCATCGAGTAAATAAAATCCGCCAAGTGCCTCGATTGGGAGCACTCGCTCAGGAGCGCCCCGCCACCAAGGGCGAGCGGTCGCACTCGAGCGAGCCGCCGCTCGTCACGTGGCTGGCACCTCACCGTGGAGTTATCCTGACGCGAAGTGCGGAGGTCACCGCCCAAGTCTCTCTATCAGGGCTTTCCCATGCTCGGCCGGGCGCGGGCGCAGGTTTGGGCCTACTCGCCGCACTACCGGCGTCCGCGGCACTTCCATGCTGAGCCGGAGCTGAACTGCATCGCGGCCGGGTCTGCGAGGTTCGGGGTGGGCGATACGGTCGTTCAAGCGAGCGCGGGCGAGCTTCTCGTTTTCCCGCCGGGGCAGGACCACGTGATGCTCGGCGGCTCGCAAGACTTGGTGCTCTACGCGGTCGGTCTCGAGCCGGAGCTCGCGGCCGAAGTGCTGCGCGGTGCGACCCTCGTTGGCGCGACCGCCATGCATGTTCGCCCCCGCGCGGACGACTTTCGAGTGATGGCTGCGCGCGCGGCAGCGCTGTCCGGGTGCGACGCCCGCCCACAAGACGTCGCCGAGTTGTGGGAGCGCGCGCATCGGTCGCGCCGCCAGCAAGTCGCGGGTCGGGGAGGCGAATGGCACGTGCTCACGCGACGCACACTGGACGTTGGCCACGGCGCCGGAGCTTGGTCGCGCCGCCCTGGCTCGTCACGTGCGCGGCAGCGAAAGCGAGGTCAGCCGCCACTTTCACCGCGACGTGGGCATGACGCTGGTTCAGTACCGCACCCGAGTCAGGCTCTTGCGCTTCATTCGCGAGGTCGACGAGCATGCAGGGAACCTGCTAAAATCCGCGGGTTCTTCTGGGTTCGGCTCTTATTCGCAGTGCCATCGCGCGTTTCGCGCGGAGTTCTGCTGCGCCCCGCAAGAGTTCTTTGCGAGCGGAGTGCGCGCGCAGATGGAAGGCGTGTTCGAGCCCGAGTCGCCCCTTTGGGTTGGCAACCCCGGCCTATGAAGAACCTCGCTTAGGAGCGGCAAGACCACGTCCCGCGAGACGCACGAGTCCAGTCACATGCGATGCACTAGCCGCTGCGGCTACCGTCTTTCGCGTCGAGGCCTCTGCGCGACAGCGTGCGGCCGCCGGCGGTTCTCGCCAGTCTCTGGGGCTCTGACACCGGGGCGAACAATCTCGTGACTCTCACGGGAGCTAACCCCGGAGGGAGATGTCGTACGTAGACCACAGACAGAGTCCCGAGCCGACATCGGCGTTGCCGGTCTTGGGCTCTCGCTGCCTGGGCGGCTTGATGGGCGCGCCGCGAGTTGGCGCGCTGTCACTCCTGCCTGGGGCGTGATGACAGTCGCGTTGCGGCCGGGCTCTGGCAGGCTCGATCTCACTCCTCGGAGAGGTTGGCTTCTGGCTTGCATAGGGGGCTGCGCAGAAGCGATCGAGTCTCCACGTACGGCCGCGCGCACGGGCGTGCCCGCCGGCCGCGAGGTTTTCAATGCTAACAGCACTCAATACTCAGTCTGCGGAGCGTGCCGGCGCCAAGGCCCGTGTCCAGTCGTTGTCGGATCAGCTCGTTCTGGCGCTCGCGGCGGCCGGGATCACCGACTATTTCGGCGTGCCTGGCGGCGCGATCGAACCGCTCTTCAACGCGCTCGCCCGGCAACAGCGCGCTAACCAAGTGCGCTTCACTGCGACACGCAGCGAAGCCGCCGCGGCGTTTGCGGCCGATGGCTACTACCGGGCCAGCGGGCGCCTGGCCGTGTGCACTGCGACGACGGGCCCGGGGACATCAAACCTCATCACCGCAGCCATGAGCGCGCATGCGGACCGCATCCCGCTCCTGATCCTGACGCCGCAGGTTGCGCTTGCCAAACAGGGCCGCGGCGGTCTTCAGGATTCGTCCGAGGACGGTTATGACCTGCCGCGCATGTTGGCGGCGTGCACGCGCTACTCGAGCAGCGTCACGCATCCGGATCAACTTCAGCACAAGCTGAGCCGCGCATTGCGGGTTGCGCTGACGGCGCCCATGGGTCCTGTGCACTTGTCGATTCCGTCCGACGTGCTGGCGGGTCGCCCGTCGAGCGCTGAGCTCCGCCTGGCGTGCCCCGAACCCGGCAAGACAGCCGACGCCATGGGGCTCGAGCGCCTATTGGCCGCCCTTCGCGCGGCGGCCACGCCGCTCTTCTATGTCGGCGATGACGCCGGCAAGGAGGCCCTGCAACTGCTGTCGCTCGCCGAAGCGTTGGGGGTCAGCGTCGTCTCGAGCCCTGCGGGCAAACGCTGGCTCGAACATCGTCACGCTGCCTACGCGGGGGTGCTCGGTTTCTCGGGGCACTCCGAGGCCAAGGCGGCCGCGGCCGGCGCCGACCTCGTGATTGCCTTTGGCGCGACCTTCGACGAGTTCTCGACGAACGCTTGGACCGCGTTGCCCGAGGTGCCCATCTTTTCCGTGGACCGACACTCGAGTCACGCGGACCGTCTAGCTAACGCCGTTCCCATCGTCGCCGACATCGGGCTTGCCATCGACGCCATCGCCGCGAACGCTTGCCCAAACTCCCGCGTGGAGCGCGTCCGCCGTACGGAGTGGCCCGCCCAGCTCGTCAGAGGGCAGCAGGACGGGGCGGTGCATCCGTCGGACTTGATGCACTGGTTGAGTCACGCCCTCCCCGACGACGTCGTCGTCCACGTCGATGCCGGCAATGGGTTTTCCTGGTCTACGCGAGATCTCGTGCGGAAGGAGGCAGACACTTACCGGGTTGCGATGGGGCTCTCGACTATGTGTTGGGCGATCGGCGCCGCGATCGGCGCCGCGATCGCCAGCGGCAGACGCACCCTCTGCGTCACCGGAGACGGGTCCATGTTGATGTCGAGCCTCGAGCTCACGGTCGCCGTCGAACAGCGCCTGCCGATCACCTACGTGATCCTCAACGACGCGAGCTTGGGCATGGTTCGGCACGGACAGATTTTGGCGGGAGCTGAGCCTATCGCGCACACGCTGCCCTTGGTGCGATTCGATCGCTTGGCTCAGGCCTGCGGCGCGGCCGGGATGCGAATTGCGAGCACGAGTGAGCTCGACCGCATTCCGGTCTCCTGGCTCGAGAGCGATTTGGACGGGCCCGCGGTGATCGACGTCTGGATCGACGGCAGCGCAGTGCCCCCCATGATTGATCGCGTGCGTGGACTCGCCGGGGGCGCCGCTCGATGAGCTGCGATTGTCGGCTGCGTCTGTTGGCCGAGTTCAGAAATCACGCGCTCTTCGATGAGGGCGTGGAAGCCGCCCGCAACGCATGTGTCGCGGGGGCTCCGCTGGCATCGGCCGCTATCACCGCGAGCGCTTGGTACTCGAATCCGCTCACCGGGGCGGGGGCGCTGCGCGAGTGTCTGCGTCGGCTGCTGGCGATCGGATGCGATGTGGCGGCCTTTCGCGCGGCTTTTGCACCCGCCGTGCACCCGGAGACGCGCGATCCCAATTTCAGCCCCGGCTTTGGCTTCGTGGCAGCGCAGCAAGCACAGTCGCTGCTGAGCGTGGCAGCGAAGCTCGGCGCGTGTCCTGCCATCGCATCTGGCGAATCCCGGCTTCAGTTCTACTTGGACCAGCGCGCGGAACTCGGCGCCCCTTGTCAGGAGCTCAACCAGGCGGGCCTTGCGGCTCTCGTTTTTGCGGACCACGGCATGACGCTCGACCAGGCGGAGGCTCAATTCCTGATCTTTCGCGTGGAGGTGGCGCTCGAGCAAGCGGCGCGCGCGCGGCAGGAGGGGGTCGGGGCGTTCCCATTTTTCAGCGACGAGTACGTGTACGAGGGGAAGCTGCCCCCGCCGCACGAACTCGACCTTGTGAGCTTGATGCGGGAGGTGGGTCTTGACTGAGGCGAAGCTTGGCCAGGGGCAAAGGTCGTCCGCACGGCCGCCGTTGCGTGCGTCGGCGGGGATCGCGGTCCTCGGCTCTCGAGTCGTCGTACACGGCGAGGACCTGCATCATGACTGCGCGGATCTCAGCTATGTGCAGTATCTCTTCTTCTGTGTGACAGGGCGGCGCGCCGAAGCGCGGCAGGCGCGCGTGTTGGAGCGGCTCTGGGTGAGCACTGGTTATCCGGATGCGCGCATCTGGTGCAACCGCATCGCGGGCTACCTTGGCTCGGCGCGCGTAGATCCGGGGCTCTCCATGAGCGCCTGTATCGCGGCCTGCGATAGCGTTATCTACGGGTTTCGGGCGCTCGCCGACGGCTATCGCCTTCAGCTCGAGATTCCGGAAGCGAGCAGCGAGCGGGAGGCTTGGCTGCATGCTCAAATGGCTCGGCGCGGCCTGCTCTACGGCTACGGTAGGCCGCTACACGGCCACGATGAGCGCGTCGCCGTCGCCCTGAAGAGCCTGCGCGATGCGGGCCTTCGCGCCGGGCCGCAGCTCGCACGCGCTTTCTGGCTGCATCGGCGGCTGAACGAGATCAAGGGCATCGAGATCAACATCGCGGCGGTATGGGCGGCCTTGGCCATCGACTTTGGCATCTCGCTCGTCGAATACGAGCAGTTCATGCTGCTGATGTTTGCGCCGG
This sequence comes from Sorangium sp., assembly GCA_019695485.1. GTDB lineage: Bacteria > Myxococcota_A > Polyangia > Polyangiales > Polyangiaceae > PMG-095. The sequence continues at coordinate 4,347 of JAEUAF010000364.1, read as the reverse complement.
GCTACTCTGCGGTCTACGGAGACCAGCGCGCGCGGGCTCCGTTCGGCTTCCTTGCCGGCCATCAGAGCTGGCCAAGCCGCGCTCCAGAATCGCCGGGCGGGCTACGTTGAGGTCCGCTCGTGGCCGAGTTCCAGCGCTCGCCGTCGATCGAGCGCGGCGCCAGCGGCGTCCCCGCGCTGCGCCCGGATCTCGGCGCGCTCGGCGATGAGTGCGGCGTAGCAGCGCAGTCGCTCGGGAGAGCCGAGCAATCGGCAGAGGCTCGCGCTTTCCAAGAGCTCGGCGTCGCGGGCAAGCCCGCCGAGCAAACCATCTGCGGTCTCCTTCAAGGATTGCTCGGCCTCATCGAGTTTCCCGCTTTGGCGCAGCCCAGCAAGCTCCGCGAGCACTCGGCCAAAGTCTTCGACAATTCGTCTTAGCCAGTCACGTCGCGCTATCGACATTGATTAGAGAGCCCTTCGCGTCGAGCGCCGTCGACGTAGCCAGCATGGCGCTCCGCCGAGCGCGTCGCAAATTGCAGCCCGACCGGGCGGTGCGTAGGCTTGCCGGTGGCAAAAGCTTGCGCAGCCGTTTGAGTTGGGGAACGCTCGCTCAGCATGGCCTCTACTCGCACTCCCTCGAGCCGTCTCGCTGGCCCGGAGCAAGCGCTGGCCGGGGCCGCACTCGGGTATCCCGGGGTCGTCGAAGCCGGGCCGTGGGGGCATCGCGCCTTCAAGATTGGAGGGAAGACGTTTCTGTTTTTGAGCGCGGAGACCGAGAGCCTTTCCTTCTCGGTCAAGCTGCCGGCTTCCGGCGGCGCGGCGCTGGCGCTACCCTTCGCGGAACCGACTCACTATGGGCTCGGCAAGGCCGGCTGGGTCACTTTTCGCTTCTCGAGGGGCGACGCATTTCCCAAGGCGCGCGCGCTCGCGTGGCTCGATGAAAGCTTTCGCGCCATCGCGCCAAAGAAGCTCAGCATCGCCCTGCCCGCCGTGAAGCCTCGGCGCTCGCCGGCCCGCACCAAATTGTCGAAGGCGAAGCGCTAGCGTTTGGGCTTATGACTCCCAGCGTCGAGCAGACGGCTGAGTTCGAAGCGTGTGTCGCCCAACACCGCGCTGCGCTGCACGCCTATTGCTATCGCATGCTCGGCTCGTTGCAGGATGCCGAGGACGCGCTGCAGGACGCGCTTTTGGCGGCGTTTCGCGGCCTCGCTGGCTTCGAAGGGCGCAGCAAACTCCGGTCTTGGCTGTACAGCGTCACAACGCACGCTTGCCTGCGCCTGATTGCGGCGCGACCGAAGCGATTCCGCGCCGTCGAGTATGCGCCCGCGAGTGAGGGCGTTGAGGTGGCGTCTCGCATCGATGAACCGATCTGGCTCGAGCCATACCCGCACGATCCGGAAGCCAGCTTCGAACTCTTGGAAAGCGTGGAGCTCGCGTTCGTTGCGGCGCTGCAGCACCTGCCGGGCACCCAGCGCGCGGTCCTGGTCCTGCGCGAAGTCCTCGACTTCGACGCGGTCGAGACCGCGCAGGTGCTGGGTACCAGTGTGCAGTCCGTGAATAGCGCCTTACAGCGTGCGCGCAGCACGCTCGCTGTTCGGTTGCCCCAGCGGTCGCAGCAAGCGACCTTGCGCGATCTTGGCGACGCCGCCGCGCAGCGTCTGGCAGACTCATTCATCTCGGCGTGGGGCCGAGCGGACGTTGCAGCGCTCGTACAGTTGCTCGCTGACGACGCAAAGTTCGCAATGCCGCCGATCCCGAGCTGGTTCGATGGGCGCGTGGCGATTGCGAACTTCTTTTCGGAGCGCGTCTTCAGGACCGCGTGGCGCCTGGTGCCGCTGCGCGCGAGCGGGCAACTGGCGTTTGCGTGCCGTCAGGGCCCCGAGTTCGGTTTGGGGGCTCTGAACGTTGTGACGTTGCGCGGGGAAGCCATCGCGGAGATGACGGGTTTTTTGGACCCGCGAGTGCACGCGCATTTTTCGATTCCCGACCGATGAATTTCTGGGGCCCCGCCGCTCTTAGTGGTGGAAAGGCGGTCCGCGTGCCTGAACCGAAACTGGTTCGGCCGCGGTCCCGGAATGGAGACCCAAAATGAAGACGACCCACACCGGAAGCTGTCACTGCGGCGCTGTTCGCTTCGAATGTGACCTCGATTTGGCCGCGGGAACCGTGCGCTGCAACTGCGGATTCTGTAAAAAGGCCCGATTCTGGATGGCGCTGGTGAAGGCCAGCGACTTTCGGCTGCTGGAAGGAGAAGGCGCTTTGAGCGACTACCAATACACCCCGGCGTCCCGACCGGGGCCGTTCCTGCACCTCACGTTTTGTCGGGATTGCGGGGTGCGCCCCTTCACCAAGGGCGGCGCGCTGCCCGAATTTGGCGGGGAATTCTGGGCGGTCAACGTGGCCTGCCTCGACGACGTCGGGGAAAAGGAATTGTCTGAGCTCCCGATCCACTATGCCGACGGCAAGAACGACGCCTGGAAGATGACGCCTCAAGAACACGGCTATCTGTAGCTTTCCGGGTCCGCACGCGCTCGACTCGGCTAGGCTGGGTCCGCCCTCGTTATGACTAAGCCCCGAAGTCGAGCCGTGCTGGCCAAGGCCGAGCGTCGTGAACAGATCTTGGCCGTGGCGCGGGATGCCTTCGCGAAGCGGGGCTACCATCAAACGACGATCGACGACATCGTGGCGCAAGCCGGCGTGGCGCGCGGCACCTTCTACCTCTACTTCGAGGACAAGCGTGCGGTCTTCTCGGAGCTCATCGACCGCTTCGCCGTGCAGATCACGCAGGTGATCCAGCGCATCGTGACCGACGATCCGAGTCGTCCCGTGGCGGAGCAAGTGCACGACAACATTCGCAGCATTCTGCGCACCTGTTTGGTCGAGCGCGCCATGACCAAGATCCTATTTACCGATGTCGCTGGCGCCGATCCTGACTTCGATCGAAAGCTAGCGACCTTCTACGATACCGTCGTGCAGCTTCTCACTGAGAGTTTGAAGGATGGGCAAGCGCTCGGCATCGTGGACGATGGCGAGCCGCGGGTGCTCGCCTATCTCTCGCTCGGGGCGTTGAAGGAGCTTCTGTATCAGGCCGTGACGCTCGGCTTTGCCGAAGAAACCGCGGACGTTCTCACGCAGCAGATGTTCGGCTTCTTGAGCCGTGGCTACCTGCGCGTGGGCGAGTCTCGCCCGGCGAAGTCGGGCGCGCGTGCGCCGGCCAAGCGCGGTCGTCGCAGTTAAGGAGGCTCCGCGGCGCTCGCGCGACGCCGCCGTCCGCCTTGACCAGCCGTTGCTGCCGACCGCGGGCGCTCGGGGGGAAGCCGGCGTCCCGAAGCACCGCGTTTGCGGCTCGGGCCCGGGCGACGAATCTGTAGGAAATTCGGGGCGCGGCGTCAGCTTGCGAAAGCAGCGTTTCGACGCCCATCGCAGCAGCGCCGACGCCGAAAAAACGTGCGTGCTGTCGCCAAGCCCCAGCGCACGACCCCGGAGTGAATGTTTCCGCTGGGTTACAGATCGGTGGGTCGGCCGTTCGAGGGGTGGCGTTTCTGGCTGCGAAACGCGGCCTTGTGCTTGACCCCATTTGAGACAGGGCCCATGCCTTGCTGCCTTTCGACGCGGGAAAACGCCACTCCACCTCCCCCGAGTCCTTAGGTCTTCCCGCCCTGGCGCCGCATAGACGGTGCCTCGGAGCCTCCTCCGAAATAGCCCTGGTTCGAACACATGGAAAACGATTCCGTCGAGAGCGCCCCCAACACGTTGAGTCTCGCGTTTCTCGAGGCGCTCTACGCTGAGTATCTCAAAGATCCGTCGAGTGTCGCGCCCGAGTATCGCGACTACTTCGCCGGCATCGACCACGACGAACGCTTCTCGCGAACGCCGCGCCTCGGGCCCGGCTTCACGCCGTCGAGTGTCTTCAATCCGACCACGCGGGGAAGTAACGGGCACGCGAGCTATTCCGCGCGCGTCGCGAGCGCGCCGCCGAGCGGCGTGTCGGACGCAGCCGTGCGCCAGGATCGTGTGGATGCGCTGGTGCGCGCGTACCGCGTGCGCGGCCACATGATCGCCAAGATCGATCCGCTCGGCTTGCCGCGCTTGCCGCAAGAGGAGCTCGATCCGGAGTTCCACGGTTTGCATGGTGACGATCTCGACCGCAAATTCTCGAGCCGCACCATCTTCGGCGCGCAGTCGCTGACGTTGCGCGAGATGCTCACTCGTCTGCGCAACACCTACTGCCGTTCGATCGGCGTGCAGTTCATGCACATCGACGATCTGAAGGTGAAGAACTGGCTGCAAGATCGGATGGAGGGTTCGGAGAACCGCCTCGAGCTGCAGCGCTCGGAGCAAATCCGCATCTTCACCAAGCTGACGGACG
>JAEUAF010000322.1 GCA_019695485.1 Sorangium sp. | reverse complement strand
GCGACACCCTCTGGTGAGATTCTATCCACGCTGCTGCTGATGGCACCAAGCTCAGAAATTTCCGGACACATCGGACTTTGGCCGCGCCACGATCGACAGCGGCCTTTGAGGTAATCATGTCAGGGCGAATTCGGTTTGTTGGCAAGCGTCGCGGGTTTGGGCTCGGCCTGATGCTGGGTCTCGGGGCCGCGACCATGGCCAACGCCGCCTGGGCCACGGAGTACTACCTGGCTCCGACCGGAAGCGACTCGAACGCGGGTACGCAGGCGCAGCCGTTTGGCACGATCCAAAAGGCGGCCGATACGGCGGTGGCGGGCGACACCGTCTGGATCCGCGGCGGCACCTATTACATCACCACGCCGACGACGAGCGGCGCCGGCGTCACGTTCACCAAGAGCGGCACCTCGGACACCAATCGCATCAAGTACTGGGCCTACCCGGGAGAGACGCCCGTCTTCAACTTCTCGAAGATGACGCTGTCGACCACCGGCTACACCCACGGCTTCCAAGTGAGCGGCAGCTGGCTTCACTTCAGGGGGTTAGAGCTCTGCTACGCACTCGAGAACACGCGCTCGAACAACGCCGTGAACGTGGTCACCGGCGGCAACGACATCTTCGAGCTTTTGAACATGCATCACAACATGGGCAATGGCATCTTCCTCGGCAAGGGAACTGGGGGGCATTTGCTCCTGAACTGCGACGCCCACGACAACTACGATCCGATGTCGACCCAAGGCGACGGGCAGAACGCCGATGGTTTCGGCGTGCACTACCAGACTGCGGGCGCGGTCACGACGATTCGAGGCTGCCGCGCTTGGTGGAACTCGGATGACGGCTACGACCTCATCAACCAAGAAGTGACGGTTCGCGTGGAGAACAGCTGGGCCTTTTCCAACGGCTACGCCAACGCCGGGACCACCAGCCCGGCCGCAGGCAACGGCAACGGCTTCAAGATGGGCAGCAGCGCTACCGCCGTTCGCCACTACATCAGCAACTCGGTTGCCTGGAAGAACAAAGCCGCGGGGTTTTACGCGAACCACTCTTCCGGCGGCAACACTTGGTACAACAACACGTCGTACAGCAACGGCACTCAGTACAACATGTTGGCGAGTCCGGCGAATGATCCCAACACCACGATTACGCTGAGCGGATCCCTTTCGCACATCATGCGCAACAACATTGGGTTCCCAAACAAGAACACCAACATGGGTGGCGTCGACACCGCCTTCAACACGTGGGATCTCGCGATCACCCCTGCTACGAGCGACTTCCTCAGCGTGGACCCCACGGATGCGATGGGGCCGCGGCAAGCCGACGGCAGTTTGCCAAACCTCGATTTCATGAAGCTCAGCGCGGGCAGCCACATGATCGACAAGGGCACCGATGTGGGGCTGCCGTTCGTCGGCGGGGCGCCTGACCTCGGCGCGTATGAATATGGATCGACCACGGTTGCTGGCGGCAGCACCGGTTCCGGAGGCGTGGGGACCGGCGGCGCTCAAAGCGCGGGTGGAGCGAGCGCAGCGGGCGGTCGTGCGAGCGGCGGCACCTCGGCGGGCGGTGTCACGGCGGCGAGCGGCGGAGCTCGAGCTGCGGGCGGCAGCGCGAACGACGGTGGCGCGATCGCCTCGACTGGCGGGAGCGCCGTCACCTTAGGCGGCGCGCAGTCACAGGGCGGAAGCACAGCTGTCGGCGTGGGCGGCTCGGCCACGACCGCAGCAGGCGGAGCGAGCACTGCCGCGGGCGGCGCCGCGTCGAGCGCGACGGGTGGCGCATCGGTCACGGCAGGAGCCAGCGCGCGAGGCGGCGCGGGCACGGCTGGCTCTGCGGTCGCTGGCGCGGCCGGCTCCGGAGAAACCGGCGGTGGTTGCAGCTGCGCGATTGTCGGCTCCACGTCGACCCACGAGTGGAGAGGAGCGTTGGGGTTCCTCGCGGCTGTACTCGGACTCACGCTCCGTCGTCGGCGACGGGCGCCTATTCAGGGCGCAGCGTCAGAGCCGCGGCGTTTCCGCGCCGAAGCTTGAGCCATCCATCAGCTTGCCCGGAGTACAGCCCGACAATGCTTCGAGCAGACGCTCGTTCTGCGCCGGGCTGCCGAACGAGATTCTGAGGTGATGAGGGAGGCCCCAAGCGGAGAGCGGCGCAACCCAGAACCCGAGCGCGCTCAGCCGCTCGGCGGTCGCAAGATCGTCGCGGACGGGCAGCAGGATGAAGTTGGCCTGGCTCAGCACGGGGTGGTGCCCCATGCCAGTGAGCCGTTGGTGGAACCAGCTGCGACAGCTCTGCGCGTAGCTAATACTCTCCCGAAGATGTGCTCGGTCTTGAAGCGCGCTGAGCGCCGCCACTTGAGCTAGGCTGTTGACGCTGAAAATGGGGCGGAGCTTTTCGAGGTAATGGAGTAGACGCGGGTTCGCCATCGAGTAGCCGATGCGTAGCCCCGCGAGGCCATAGGCCTTGGCAAAGGTACGCAGTATCAAGAGGTTCTCGCGCCCGGCTCTGAGCTCCGTGGTGAGCCTCGGATAATCGAGGTCGTCGACGAACTCCGCATAGGCCTCATCGACCACCACGATCACGCGCTCGGGGACGCGTTTCAAAAAGTCAGTCAGTTCGACTTCGTGAGTGATGGTGCCGGTCGGATTGTTGGGGTTACACACGAAAACGACGCGCGTTTCACGATCGATCGCCGCGGCCATCGCGTCGAGGTCGTGCCGGTAGTCGCGCAGTGGAACCCGCACCACACGTGCGCCCGTCGCAGCCGAACGCACGGCAAAAGTGACGAAACTCCCCGCGGACATCACGACGTTTTCGCCGCCACCCACCAACGCTTGCGCGAGGAGCGCAATCACCTCATCCGAGCCGTTGCAGCAGGCGATGAGCTCTGGATCGATCTGGAACTGTTCGCCGAGCGCGTGCCGGACGCGCGTGGCCTTCGCGTCCGGATAGCAATGGATGCGGTCGGCGGCCTCGCGCAGCGCTGCCACCACGCGAGGAGAGGGGCCGAGCGGATTCTCGTTTGCGAAGTGGCGCGCGATGCCGCCGTCGGGCAGCGCCCGCGGCTCGTAGATGGGCAGGGCATGAATGTGAGCCTTTCCGAAGGCGGGCAGCGCCCGCGGCGGCTCCGCGAGTCCTCGCTGAAGCGGCTGCGGAATCGGACCGGTAGTGGCCATGCTCAGACCTCGTCGAGCGAGGCCAGCGAGGCGCTGCGCGAGCTCGGAAGACCGCCAGAACGGCTCACACGATCTGAAACCAGAGCGCGAC
>JAEUAF010000342.1 GCA_019695485.1 Sorangium sp. | reverse complement strand
TTCCGCGCCACCGAAGGGCCCACCACGCGGTAGTGACCAGTCTCCAAACCTAGCTCCGCGCACGTCGATATGATGAGGTGCTTGCCCTGTCAAGTGCGGGTCGATGCGGTTTGGCAGGTGCCCCGTTCAAGACCGGACCCCTGGGTCACATTGGGACTCGAATGCAATAGTAAATACTTGGCAGGCCCCCGCAGTCGCGAGTGCACGCGACAGGTGTTTGAACGGCCGTTAACCCACAGAGTTCGATGCGCAATGCCCGCGTCTTCAGTCGTAGTCGATACCGACTGATGAGTGTCCTGTCCTAGGGGGCCGGTATCACAAAACCAAATCGCGATCGGCGTTCCCCAGGAGCCCAACCGGCCTGTCGGTGCGTGGCTAGCAGCCGTCCGCCTCGCACAACGTGCCGGCGGCCCTAAGCCGACCGGTTCGTCGCATCCCGATCGAAGAACCGCGCTTGAATGGCTTCCGCGAGGTGCGAGGCGCCGATCCGCGGTTCGCCTTCCAGATCGGCCACTGTGCGCGCGACGCGCAGAACTTTGGTGTAGGCGCGGGCGGACAGGGAGAGTTGCGTGACGGCCGATTCGAGTAAGCGTCGGCCGCGGGAATCGAGCGCTGCGACGCGCTGCAGATCGTGGCTGCTCAAGATGGCATTTTGCGACACCGAGAGCCCGAGTTCGCGCGCGCGTTGTTGCTGAAGCGCACGCGCCCGCAGCACGCGCTCGCGGACGACGGCCGAGGGCTCGCCGCGCGCCTCGCTCATCAGTGAGGTGACGTCGACAGGTGGAACGGCGACGTGGATGTCGAGCCTGTCGAGCAAAGGGCCTGACAGACGCGATTGGTAGCGTTGCCGGATCTCGGGCGTGCAGCGACAGCCGCGCCGCGGGTGCCCCCAATAGCCGCACGGGCACGGATTGACCGCCGCCACGACCAAGGGCCGCGCGGGAAACCACGCTCGCGCTCGCGCCCGCGCGATGCACACGCGCCCATCTTCGAGGGGCTGGCGCAGCGCTTCGAGCGCGGCTCGACGAAACTCCGCCAGCTCGTCCAAGAAGAGCACGCCCTGGTGCGCGAGGCTGACCTCTCCTGGCCGCGGCACATCACCCCCACCGACCAGGCCGGCCTCGCTCACCGAATGGTGCGGCGCGCGAAACGGCCTTACTTGGACGAGACCCGCATCGGCGGGCAGCAGGCCGGCGACGCTGTGTACCATGCTGCACTCGATGGCTTCCTCCACGCTGAGGGGTGGCAGGATGCTCGGGAGTAGGCGGGCGAGCAGAGTCTTCCCACTGCCCGGCGAGCCGACGAAGAGTAGGTTGTGGCCGCCAGCGGCCGCTACTTCGAGCGCGCGGCGGCCGCTGGCTTGACCGCGCACCTCCGACAGATCGCCAAACACCGTATTTTCAGGCGTCGGCGAGAACGGCGTGTGCGAGAGCGGAGGCAAGCTACGTTCACCGCGCAGGTGCTGAACGACCTCCGACAGTGACGCCACCGCGCGCACGTCGACGGAGTGTCCGAAGCTGGCCTCGCGCGCGTTGCCAGCGGGGACCAGCGCGCGGCGGACTCCGCGTGCATCGGCGCCTTGCAGCTGGGGCAGCACGCCGCGCACAGGCTGAATCTCGCCCTGCAGTGAGAGCTCCCCCAGCACCAGCACCCCTTCCAACACCGATGGCTGGAAGTGGCCAGTGGCTGCGAGCACCGCCAGCGCAATCGGCAAGTCGAGCGTTGCCCCTGTCTTCTTCAGATCGGCGGGAGCCAAATTGACCGTCACGGCGTACTCACCGAGGAGCACCGAGAGGCCGGCCAACGCACTGGCCACGCGCACGCGCGCTTCGCGCACCGCTGCTTCCGCCAAGCCAACCATCTGGAAGAAGCCGGGCCCGCGGGTACAGCAGACCTCGATGCGAACTGGGTGAGCCTCAAGGCCGACAAGCACGCTGGCGTGCGCGGTCGCGAGCCCGAGCGGCGGCCCCGCAATCGTGCTGGGTTGAGAGCTAAATGCTGACACCCAGCGCGCAAGTGCAGCCCGCGTGCCGCGCGGTTTTCCGCGCCGCGCAGCGATTTTCGCGGCTGGCGGCCACTGGCTCGCCCGCGGCGGACCAGAAAGTTTAGGCGGACTCGCCCCCTTCATGAGACAAAGTGAGAACGTGCCGGCAGCCGCTCGTCCCCGCGTGAACGCAGGCGCTACCCGGTACGTGGGGGCGAGATTGCGGAGCTTTTGCGTCATTTCGGGCCTCGCCTTCGGACTGCTTTCGCCACGCCCCGCGGCGGGGAGTGATTCGCCCGCAAGCGGGGAAAGCCTTGGTGGCGCAGTGACTACGGAGCGCTCGACGCTCGCCGTGCGAGTCCAGGGCTCCCTCTCGGACGAGCAGCTGGGCGCACTTCGCGGCCTGCTCGAGGCCGAGCTTTCGCGCTTGAAGGTGTCTCTCGAGCTGGAGTCGGACGCGGGCGCGGTGGGTGCGTGGGTGCAGCTCGCGCGCCAGAACCCTGCGCTGCTCGTGATCGTGGTGCTCGACGTGCGGCAGCCCGAAGCGTGGCAGCTTTATGTGGTGGACGCCGCGCGCGGGCGCGCCATCAAACGTGAGCTTCCGGGCGGCCTCGAGAGCAACGCCGCCGCGTTCGAGGCGGTCGCAAGCGTGCTTGTGTCAGCGACGGCTGCACTCCAGGAGGGGCTCGAGGTCGCATCACGCCCACTCGAGGAGGTCGTGGAAGGGGCCACGACCCAGTCGATATCCACGGCTGCAAAGCGCCAAGCCGAGCTTTCCCCGAATGCCGAGACCACGCCGAACGCTCACCTAGTAGTCACGCCCGCGGAGCGCCCATTGCGTCTGGTCGCTGAAGTCGGCGCGGGCGGTTCCACGCTTGCGTCCGGCCACCCACCGAGCCTCGACTTGGGAGCCCGCTTCGGATTGCTGCTGAGCGGGCGGCTGACGCTGCGCGCCCGATCGAGTTGGTCGCTGCCGGCGACCTTCAGCACTCGGCTCGGGGAGTTCCGAGTCGCACGGCGCGCGCTGGGGCTTTCCGTCGGCGCACCAGCGCGCGCAGGGGCCTTCACGTTGGAGCCCGAGCTCGGAGTCACGGGCGAGGTTTTGCGGCGCACCGATGTCTCACCGCTGGCAGGCGTGTCGGCAGGAGACGATCGTTCCAGCGTGCGCTTCGGGCCCACCCTGCATGCGCGCCTGAGCTATGCGCTTGGACCGCTGATCGGCCTTCAATTTTCGGCCGGAGCCGCGTATTTCCCGAGGAAGATCCGCTTCGTCGCACTGGCCCCGCAGGCCTACGCGCTGGCATCGCTCAGTCCGCTGTCGTTCGGCCTAGAGCTTGGCCTAGTGCTTCGAGCTCCACGGTAACAATCCAAGAAAACGCCGCGCACCGATTGCGCCGACCGCAACGGCCCGATCAGCGCCATTATGGCTGGGCACGGATGCCGGTCCCGAATCCCCCCAGAGCCGAGTCCGATCTCGCGCTCATGTCGCTCGTCGCCGCTCGCGACGCGCGCGCCCAGCGCATCCTGGTCGAACGCCTCTGCCAGCGCGTGCTGCGCGTCGCTCGCCTGCTGTGTGGCTCCCACGCGGATGGCGAGGACGCGGCGCAGCTATCGCTGCTCGAGATCCTGAATTCCGCGCAAAGCTATCAGGTCGACAGCAGCCTCGAGCGCTGGGCGGAACGCATCACGGTGCGAACGGCCTTGCGACAACTGCGCCGTGAGCACCAACGGCGCGGCTTGCTCGCGCGCTGGCTCGTGCCTGGCACGCTACCTTGGGGCAGTCGCTGCGAAGAGCCCGAACCGAACGCCAAGCTCGGACTCGACCCGTTGCTGGCTCGCCTGTCGCCACCGCGTCGGGAGGCGCTGCTGCTCCACCACTCCCTCGACTACAGCGTCGAAGAGATCGCCGAGCTCACCGGTACGCCTCCCGGCACGGTGAAAGATAGGCTCGTCGCGGGGCGGCGCCAGCTCAGAAAGCTGCTCGACCGCGACGCCTCGCGCGAAGCTCGACGGAGGCTCCCGTGAGCAACAAGCGAGATTGGGAGGCATTGCAGGAGCGCTGGGTGCAGGGCGACGCACTGTCCCAAGACGAGGAGACCGCCCGCAAGACGGTGAAGGATCCTGGCAGCCAGCGTGAGCTCGCGTTCTTCGACGCGCTGCGCGCCGAAGCGCCGAAGCTTAGCGAATTCGAAACCGCGCAGGTCGTGAAGCGCGTGCTCCTGGCGGCCAGTGGGTCCCGGTTGCGGCTGGTGGACGCCAAAGCCCCGCAACTATCCGCTCCCCCGCGGCGAAGCCTATTTCCGCGCATCGCTCTGGGCCTCGGGTTGGTCCTCGCCGGGGCCGCGCTGGGAACGGCAGGCTTCACACTGTCCGCACGGTCGCGACAGACCCCGAAGCTCGCAGCGAGCAAAGTGGCGCCCTCTTCCGCAACGCGCGCGACGGGCAGCGTGGCACGCACTGAGCTCGTTTTTGCGAGCGGCGATGTGCGAGCCGATGGGCACCCCGTCAGCGCGGGCAAGCAGCTGTTGGCGCGCGGGCAGCGCGTGAGCACCGGGCTCGGCCAGGCATGTCTGACGATCGATCCGGCGATCGATGTGTGCCTCGCGGCGGCAACCGAGGTCGAGCTCGAGTCTTTGGATGATGCAGCGCTGCGCCTACGCGTGTTGCGCGGCACAGCCGTTGCGGAGCTCGCGCCACGCCACGCCAACCAGACCTTCTCGCTGCTGGCGGGTGACGCCATCGCTACGGCGCGCGGGACAGCCTTCGCGATCGACTTCGCCCCCGCCGACCACGTTTCACGCATCACGGTGATTGAAGGTAAGGTCGAAGTGACGGCGCGGGGGCAGTCGACGCTCATCCCCACACACGCGAGCCTCGATTTTGGCGAATCGCTGGGCGCTCATTCGCTCGTCGGACGCAGTGAAGAAGCCCGCTTGTGGTCGCTGCTCGAGCCGCGCAAGCTGTGGGCGGCGGCCGCGCTCGGGGTACTCGCCGTCGAAGCGGGCCAGAGCCCGGCGCGCGCCTCAGTCGATGATTTGGGGCCATTCGAGCTGCCTTTGAGCGTATTCGTCGAGCCGCGACGGCACCATGTGGTGTTGCATGGGGGGGCCCAGGAGTCGCCGTTCGATCCTGAGGTGGCAAGTGGCGCCGTCTACACGTTGCGCGCACCCGACCCGCGCACGAGCGCCGGCCATGGCGCGAGTGAAGACGATAGCGCAGCGCTGCTGCTCGCCCGCGCACGCGAACGCTTGCGCCAGAAGGACCCGCGTGGCGCGCTCGGGCTCTACGAGCGGCTGCGCGCGCGGCATCCGGCGAGCCCCGAAGCAACGACCGTTTTGGTAACGCTCGGCAAGCTCGAACTCGAGGTCGGAACTCCGGCGCGCGCGCTCGCGGCGTTCGACAGCTACCTGCGCCACGACGGCCCGCTCGCACCGGAGGCGCTCATGGGACGCATCCGCGCCCTGCGCGCGCTGGGGCGCCAAACGGCCGAGCGCGACGCCATCCATGCGTATCTCGCGCGCTATCCGCACGGCTTCGACGCCCCAGCGCTCAGCAAGCGCCTCGCCACGCTGTCGGATCCATGAAGGAAAGGGCGGCGCTGCTCGGAGTGCTCGCTTGCTGCGCGACTCTCGCAGCCTGCTCGCCCGTGGACGACGTCGTATTCGAGACGTTGTCGTTGGCGCTGGGCGGCGATCCTGTGACCCTGCGCGAAGGGGCCGGTGCCGTACAAATCCCGCTCAAATTGAGCAGCCCGGCGCGCAGCACAGTCAGCGCCCGCGTGCGCGCCCGTGAGATCGAGGCGCAGTCCACTTGCAAGAATCCGGACTTCGTGAGCGCCGAAGCCAGCGTCGTGTGGAACGCCGGCCAGACCGAAGCCAGCGTGGACTTCTGGGTGGGCGACGACGCTCTGGCCGAAATCGATGAGCGCGCAGCGCTTCAGATCTTCGATGTGCAGGGCGCAGTGCTGCTAGGGGCAAGCGAAGTCCCTATCCTGATCGAAGACGACGATCGCAGCGGCATCATCGACGCCCAAAGCTCGGGCGTCGTGCCGTCAGCCACGCTCGACCAGAGCGCCTCGTTGCAGCAAGCGCTCGACCGCGCGTTCGAGCTCGGGCGCGGGGTGGTCTTGCTGGCCCCGGGTGACTACGTCATCTCCAGCGTCACGCTGCACCCGGGCACGACGCTCTCCGCGCGCGGAGCCGCGTTGCACCGCCCCGCGAAGGCCGCCAAGGACGCCGTCACCCTGAACGTTGCCTACCGCGGCGCGGAAGACTCCGCGCCAACGCTCGTCGAAGGGCTCCGCGTCGACGGGCAACGTGACGCGCAGGGAGACTACCAAGCCAAAGTCGGAGAGAATGCGCACCTCTTGGCCTGGGCCGGAAATCCGCAGCTCGCGGGGCATTTGAACGGTTTCGTCGAGAGCGTGGAGCTCGAGTCGGGCACTGGCAGCGGCGTATTCGTGGGGCCACAAGCGAACCTGTCGTTGTGTCGGGTAAGAGCCACTGACTTGTACCGCGACGCCGTCACCCTCCGCGGCGGCGACTCCAGCATCGACGTGCGCGAGCTCGACGCCAGTGCGTCGCTCGGAACCACCGGCATGTGGTTTAGCGGACAGCCCGCGGGAAACGACGGCCTTAGCACGATTCAAGTGACGCTGACTGACACCCGCCTCGCGAGCGGCGATCTCGAAATCGAGGCCTACGACGGTTCGACCATCGCGCTCGATCGAGTAAACATGACGCGCGGCCCGTTCCGGCTGTTGGCACCGAACGCGCACGTGCAAATCACCAACTCTGTCATTCAGCTTGGCATCGCGAGCAGCACCCACAACTACTTTGGTTTCCCGCACGACGTCGCACTCAGTGACAGCACGCTCGTCGTTTCGGAAACCGACGACGAGAGCCTGGAGGCGCCCGAGGCCATGCGCACCCTGTCGGCCATTCCGGTGCGCTGGGACGTAAGCCTCGACCCGACGGCCAAGCCTGCCAATGCGCCACATCAGCTCAGCGCCACGCGCTGCACCTTCCAGCGCGGGGCCGACGTGGACTCGGACGACCTCGTCTACGGTGCGGATAGCAGCGGGATCGGGGGCAGTGTGGTGATTTCGGCCGCCAGGCTCGCGCCGGGGGTGAGCGCCGCAATCGCGCCAAACTGCACGGATTGCTCGGTCACCCAGTGAGGCTGCACCTGACGCCCGGCAGGTGACGTTAGGTTGGGGCTTAGGCTGGGCCGTGAGCGGTCGTTTGCCATCAACGGATGCCTCCGTCCGCGACGAGCCTCATCAGTAGTCTCGAAGAAGTAATTCAACGGGGCGATTTCGTTGTTCCGCCCTACCCTGCGGCGGCCCTGCGCCTGCGCCGAATCGTCGAGACGGCTGAGTTTGGACTGGCAGAGGTGGCCGAGGCCGCGTCGAGCGACGCCTCGCTCGCGGCCACTCTGCTGCGCGTCGCCAACACCGCCAACCTCCGCGGCGAGGGCGCTCCAATCACCAATCTAGCGCGCGCTGTGCATCGCCTAGGGGCCAAAGGCGTTTCGTCGCTAGCGCTGACCGCGGGAGTGAGCGCGGCGGCGCTTGCCGCGGGGCCGCTCGTGGAGGTGAAGTATCGCGTCTGGCGACGCTCGGTCAGTTGCGCGCTGATTAGCCAGACGCTGGCCGCTCAGCGCCAAAAGGACCCGGAAGCCGCTTTCCTCGCCGGCCTTTTACATAGCTTCGGGCGTTGCGTCGCGGTGGGGTGCTTGGAGCGAACGCTGCCCTCACAACCCTCCACAGCTGCGCGGCCGCTCGCCGAATGGCTCGAGGCGCTCGAACCTAACCGCCACACCCTGGCCCGCAAAGTGGCCGAGCGCTGGCAGCTCCCAACTGAAATCGTGGAGACGCTCGCTGCCCCCGCCAACGCGGCAGCGCCCGGTTCGCTGGCGGCCCTGGTCAACTTGGCCGACAGCATCGCGGCCGCGCTCGATCGGGGCGCGACCACCGAGCTCGCAGCCAGCGAAGCCGGAGTTTCCGGAGCGGAACAGCGACGGCTGGTGACATTCCTCGGGTCTTTGCCGCAAGCCATCGAGGCCTTGCTCGAAGTGCCGGAAACCAAGCGCCGTGGCACGAGCCTCAGCGCCGTGAGCAAACCGCCGACCTCGCTCTCGGGTGAGCCGCGCCGACTGTTCGCCACACTCACCAATCTGAAGAACCGCAAAGTTCCGGAACTGCTCGACCCGCTGGCCGTGACTCCGGACGGGCTCGTGTTCTTCAGCGAACACCCGATGCAGGAAAGCTACGTAGCGCGTATCGGCATCGGGACGCCGCCGAACACGGTCGAAGGTTGGTTCAGCGTTTCGCTCTGCACTCATGAGAAGGCACGCTTCCGCATCGAAGTGCAGGCCTTCGCGCCGAGTCGCGAGTTACGCGACCAACTCACAGAACTCTGGCACGGCGCGCTGAAGCGCTAACCGAAGCGGGGTTAGAGCCCCGCGCCCCGTGCGCTCAGGGCGTACACGCGCAGCTGAAGAACGCGCTTGCAATCTGCGCGGGTGAGCCCGCCTGGCTGCCACCGCCGCCCGCTTGCTCCCACGCTCCGGTGCAAACATTCGCGGTGCCATTGGTGCGCTTCACGCACATCGGATCGTTCGTGGTGCCGCAGCCAGGGTGAGCTTGGATGCAGGTGATGATCGCCTGGCAGGACGTGGCGCAATAGCCGCCGTCGTTCGTCGTGCACGCGGACTGACAGGTCAACGATTGGCAGGATGCCTTGGCGTAATCACAACCAGCGGCGCCCGCGGTTCCCGCAGTTCCTGCGCTGCCAGCAGTGCCAGCGGTGCCGCCGACACCACCGCTAGCGCCGCCACTCCCGCTGCCCGCCGTGTTACCTCCAGCGCCCGCAGCGGCGCCTCCGCTTGCCCCGCCGCTCGCATCGCCGCCGTTCGTGCCACCAGCGCCGCTACCAGCACCTCCGTTTGCGCTGCCGGCACCATCGCCACCCGTGCTGCCGCCAGCGCCACCTTGCGCTTGACCTGCAGCACCGCCTTGCGCTTGACCCGCAACGCCGCCTTGCGCGGTGCCGCCTTGCGCGGTGCCGCCTTGCGCCGCGCCGCCTTGTGCTTGACCAGCGACCCCGCCTTGCGCGGCGCCGCCTTGATCGACGCCGCCTTGCGTCGTGCCCGCGCTGCCACCATTGCTCGCGCCCGCGCTGCCGCTCGCACCACCCGCCGCGCCGCCAGCGGTGCCCGCAGTGCCCGCGCTTCCAGACGCGCCGCTCATTCCAAGGTTGCCGCCGCTGTTCATTCCGGCGAACGACATGGCTCCGCCTTGCGGCGCGCCGCCAGCACCGAACACCGCGCCGCCCGAGCCGAGCGCGCCACCGAATCCCGTCGCGCCGCCGGTGCCAACGGCATTACCGCC
>JAEUAF010000296.1 GCA_019695485.1 Sorangium sp. | reverse complement strand
GTCGACGTCGTCAAGATTTCGCATCACGGCTCGGACGTGAATTTGGCGGTCGTGCCAGACGGACTGATTGGCCCCAACACGACCGTCATCATCTCCGGTTATTCGGAAAAGGATCCGAAGGCACTGATCGACAAGATCGCGGCGTGGGGAACGAAGCGAGTGATCCTGGCTCTCCACAGTGACACCGTGGTGGACCTCCTCGCAGGTAAGATGGTCGGCGCCTGGGAGCGCCTAGCGAAGCACGTCATACTCGCCAAGGACGTGGTGATGACCGTGGATGACGACGGCAGCGTCTCGATCGAAGCGACCAAACTCAACTAGCCGAAAATTGCCGATCCGACGCGCGCAGCGCATGCCCTGGCCCCTCTTCACCCAGCTCACCACGCCCCGCCTCGCGCTGGTCGCGCTCACGCTCGAGCACGCGCCGGCCGTGTTCGCCTACGCGAATGACCCGGAGATTTGCGGCAAGCTGGCCTGGCCGCGCCACGTTACTCTCGACGACTCGCGCCGCTTCATCGCGCGGCACCTGCTCGGGTACGCGCGGGGCGGCCACTACGAGTGGGCCCTGATTCGAGGCACGGACGGCGCCTTTCTGGGCACCTGCGGCTTTGGCGAGATCGACCTCGGACGCGGTCGCGCCGACGTTGGCTACGCGCTCGCAAAGCCGTACTGGGGACAGGGCTTCGCAACGGAAGCCCTGTCTCGAGTGCTCGCGTTCGGCTTCGAACGGCTCGGTCTCGCCGTGATCGAAGCCTCCGTACTTCCCGACAACCGGCGGTCGCTGCGCGTGCTAGCCAAATTGGGCTTCAGCGCCGCCAGGACCGAAGAGATCGATGTCGAAGGGCGTGGCGCACCTCTCGTGCAGATTTGGCAGCTTCGGTTGCACTCCCAATCGTAGTCAGTCGCCGAAGCCCGTCTCGA
This sequence comes from Sorangium sp., assembly GCA_019695485.1. Lineage (GTDB taxonomy): Bacteria > Myxococcota_A > Polyangia > Polyangiales > Polyangiaceae > PMG-095. The sequence continues at coordinate 4,441 of JAEUAF010000296.1, read as the reverse complement.
AGTGCGGCGGCTGCTGAGTCCCCGCGCATTCGACGCATTCGTACTCACCGGCGGACGTGCGCAACAGCCGGTGACGGCGATGGCAGCTATGGCAATGAACTTTCTCGACGAGTCCTCCGTTGGCGCTGCCGTCCTTGCGCAGGTCTTCGCGAGTGACGATGCCTCGCACGGCGTCACCGTCGAGGACTAGCAGCGAGCCGACGCCGCGCTCGACCATCAGTTGCGCGGCAGCGCGCGTGGTGGCCTCCGGCGGCACCGTCACCACGTCCGTTCGCATGCAGCTCTCGAGCGTGTCGTTCAGGCCCGCGCCCTCGAGGTCGCAGGTGCACACGAAGCCAACAATCTGACCCGCGCGCAACAAGGGAAAGTGGTGAATCCCGCGCTCACTCGAGAGCGTGAGCGCGCCGTGCACGCTCTCTCCCACGTCGAGAGCTACTGGTGGCGAACTCATGACGTTTCGGACGAGGAGCTCTTGATTCGATTCGTTCGTTGAACAGGGCATGCTGCGGCCTCTGCACATCGCGTTCCAGTCCGGACAGCAACTCGTGCCAGCTCTAGAACTGCCCGCTTAGTGCGGGCTTTCTGAGGCGGTGGACGGCTGCCGCCAGAGGCCAGGCGCACGAAGATCTCGCGCGGCGCTCGACCCCGCGCTGCACATCTTGCGCCCGCGCGCCCTTTTGCCCTCGGCGGCCCGCGGGTCGCAGCGGCGACTTGCGTCAGCCGAGGACGCCCCGAACTTCCCGATCTAAGATTTTCCGCCCCATGAAAGTTCAAACCAAGTCGGACGTATCGCTTCACTACACGAGGCACTTCAACCCGCGCGTGGCGGTAGCGGTCGCTCGCTATCTATCGGCGCCAATCACATACGTTCGTGCGAGCCCACGCGACCCGAAGTACGAGGCAGAATTTCGACTCATCAATCCGAATGCGCTATGTCCCGTGCTGCTGGAGGGCACACGCGTCACGTGGGAGACGGACGCGGTCGCTTGCCGACTTTCGGCCCTCGTCGGCGCGGATTTTTGGCGACGCGGCGAGGACACCGCTGAGATGATCATGTGGCTGAGTTGGAGCGCGCACCACTTGAACCGCGCGGCGGGTGATCTCTATTTTCATCGGGTTTCGCGCCCTACTTGGTCCGATGAGACCTGCGATCCATCCGTGATCGAGCAGGCCTTGAGTGAATTTCGGACCCACGCGGCAGTGCTCGACGCCCACCTCCGAGAGCGAAGCTGGCTGCTCGGCAGCCAAATTTCCTACGCTGACTTTCGAGTCGCCACGGGACTACCGTTCGCCGACGCGGCCGGGCTACCGCTCGCCGAGTTTCCGAACGTCGTGCGGTGGCACGATCGGCTGCTCGAAATCGACGCCTGGAGGGCACCGTTCGAGGGACTGCCGGACTGAGCTCACACGCGCCTTGGGCAATCCACCCGCCGGCACGCGGTCCCGCTGACCGCGCCGCTCGCGGGCGGGATGTTCGGCGCCGAGACTAGAGCGAATCCAGCGCCAGGCGGCGGCTTGGGATTTCCGGGGCCCGCTGCGAGCAGGCCAGTGTAAGGTGCTACCCGAGCATGAAGACCAACGAAGAAGAACTCGCAGAGTTGGATGAGCAGACCGCCCTGGCGCAAGCCGAGCTTAGCGCCATGGTGGAGGAGGAGCAGACCGGCTCGGGGCCGCTGCCCGCACGCGCCAAATTCATCGAACTCCGAAGGCGTTACTTGGAAAAGGGGATCAAGTCGCTGGCAGCCAAGCGGGCGGCCAAGGTCGCGTATGTCGATTGGGACGGACGAACCAAGCTGTGAAACGGGGCGCGCCGCGAGCGAAGGAAGTCGCGAGCCGATGTGCACACGCTTCGTGGTGTGAATAGGAGACAGACACACCGACTCCTACAGTGACCACTCGCGCGGACATCGGAGCCCGCCACACGCCCCTATCGTTTCTGAGCGCGTCACCGTTAGACTGTGACGATGAGTCGAATCCTGTTCTTGGTGGCGACCCTGGCTCTTGCGTGCAGTTCGAGCTCGAGCGACTCCCCATCGAACTCGGCCGGCGGTGGCAGCGCCAGCGGAGCTTGCCCGAGTGTCGCCGGAACTTGGACGGTCGCAGCGCACTGCGATGCCTCGCTGATCGGCATGAAGGCGGTGGTGTCGGAGTCACAGTGCACGCTCTCGTTCGCGCCACCTTTCGACGGCTTCAGCGGGAGCGTCGACAGCAGCGGGAAGATCACGTTGAGCGGCCCCCAGAGTTGCACGGGCACGGCTGCACAGAACGCGCTGAATCTCTCGTGCACGCCGGGAACTTGTGTCGTCACCTTGACGCGTTAGAAGCGCTCCGCAACGCGCGATCCAAGTTCCGACGCGGACTCAGTCGAAACGCTGGCCGCAAGGTTTCTTCAGCGTCTGCCGAGCACGCAAGTTCGGACTGTTCTCTTTACTAACCGATTCGCTCGCGCGAGGGCGATTCTGTGATCATTTATTCGCGCTCACGCATTCAGTGGGTCAAGAGTCCCTAGAATGACGCGCGCCATGAATCTCCGTCTTTGCTCCGTGTCCACCGCCGCAACGCTGGGCCTCGTAATCCTCCAGGGTTGCTCGGCGCAGACCCATACGAACTCGGGGACGGGTGGCAGCGGACAAGGCAACGGCGCTGCTGGAACGGGCGTCGGCGGCCAAGTGATGAACATGAGCGGCGGCGCAACGGGCGCGGGCGGCTCAACCACGGCATCCGGAGGCGCGCAAAGCGGCGGCGCAACCGCGGCGTCCGGAGGCACGACCACGACATCGGGCGGCGCACAAAGCGGCGGCGCAACGGGCGCGGCTGGTTCCGCAGGTCGCGCTGCGGGCGGTGCGGCCGGCACTGCTTCCGGGGGTGCAGCTGGCGCAAGCACCAGCGCAGGCAAAGGCGGAGCCGCCGCAGGTGGCAGCGCGGGCAGCGCTGGCTCAGGCGGGCAGTCGTGCACCACGCCGCCAGCCGCCGAGGCCGTCGTCGGCTGGGCGGCGGTCAGCGGCATGAATCAAACCGGAACCACGGGCGGCGGGAACGCAACGCCGCAGGTCGTCACCACGCTCGACGCTTTCAAGGCAGCGGTGAGCGGGACAACGCCGGCCGTCGTTTATCTGAACGCGGTGCTCCCGGCGGGCGCCGTCGCCGTCGGCTCGAACAAGACCGTCGTCGGCATCTGCGGCGCCGAAGTTCACGGCCACTTGGGCGTCAGCGGGTCGGCGAACGTGATCGTCCGCAACCTCAAAATCGTGGGCTACGGTGTGGGTGACTGCAGCAAAGACCCGGCCTTCGACGCCACGGTGGGTTGCTCTTCAGGCGCTGACGCGGTGTCCATCACCAACGCGGCACACCACGTTTGGTTCGATCACTGCGATATCTCCGATGGCACCGACGGCAACCTCGATATCAATGCGGGCTCCGATTTCATTACGATCTCGTGGACCAAGTTCCACTACTCCCCGCGCACCGACAATGTCGGCAACGACTCGACGGGCGCGAGCGGCCACCGCTTCTCGAACCTGATCGGCTCCTCGGACACGGTGGCGGCCGACGTCGGCCATCTGAACGTCACCTGGCACCACAACTGGTGGGCGGACAACGTCAACCAACGCATGCCGCGTACGCGCCGTGGCAAGATCCACGTCGTCAACAACCTCTTTACGTCGGCCGGGGACTCCTACTGCACGAACTCGGGCTTCGAGACGCACTTGCTCGTCGAAAACAATGTGTACAGCGGGGTGAAGAACCCGCTCTCTCCGGATGCGAACGGCGACATGCTCGCCCAGAACAACGTGTTCACCAACACCAGCGGAACGACGACCGCCACCGGCACTGGCTTCACGCCGCCCTACGCCTATACGCCGGACGCCACCGGCTCACTGGCGGCGACGATCATGACTGGGATCGGGCCGCACTGAGCCGAGTCTAGTCCTGCCCGGTTTCCAGCAACTGCTCTCCATCGGCGCGCCACGATTCGCAGTCGAAGAGCAGCTGCGCGTGCAGCGCGCCCTTGACGCTCGCGGGGTCGGGCAACACCAACGTTCGCCCACAATTGGCTTTGTAGGGGAAGTGCACCAGCGAGAGGTATTCGCGATCTGCCTCCTCCGTGGATGGCCACTCGAGCTCCGCGCTACACAGTGTGGTGCGGCAATCGACGCGGTTGAGGCGAAAGCTCTTTCCGGTCGCTTGCTTCAGTACGTCTGCCTGCAGGAGCGAATTCGTGCTCTTGGCCCAACTGGGATCGACGGGCTCAGCCTGCTGTCGACGAACCCGCGCTTCGAAGCGTTGTTGAGCCTCTGCCGGCGAGGGCTCGGGTGGGCGCGCTTGTGGAGCGCCCTGCCGTTCGAGCTCGTTCAAACGCTGCTCGAGACCCGCCAAGCGCGCGCTGTCAGCAGGCGCCGCGAGCACGCTTCTTTCGATGATTAAGGGCTGCGGCGCGGGC
>JAEUAF010000262.1 GCA_019695485.1 Sorangium sp. | reverse complement strand
GCGAGCAACCCTCCCGGGTTTGGATTGAGCGCTGCGCGCGCCAGATTCACGATGGGCTTTCGGTGTTGGAGGAGGACCGCGCGCGGCGTCGCGGCGACTGGTGGCTCAACGATTGCTTCAGCCACGCCGACATCGCGGTCAGCTGTGCGCTCTGCTTCGTGCGCGAAGCACAGCCGCACCTGATCGAGGCCGCCAAATTTCCGGCGCTGACAGCGCACGCGCAGCGCTGCGAAGGAATGGCCGAATTTGCGAAGGTAGTACAACCGCTCACTGTGTCGTTGTCTCGCTAGTCGCTGGCGCGGCGAGTTTCTCGGCTCAGGAAGCCCGCACTCCACTACAATGACGCAGCAGGGCGGAATCAGGTTTCAGAGACAGCGCGAGGAGGCTCATTCGTGATTATCGGCATTCCCAAAGAGACCAAGCAACACGAGTATCGAGCGGGCATGTTGCCGGTCGGCGTCGAGTAGATGACGCGCATCGGGCACCGCGTTCTCGTGCAGCGCGGCACTGGGCTCGGCAGTGGGATTCGCGACGCTGACTACGAACGCGTCGGTGCCATGGTCGTCGAGGATCCATTCGAAATCTACGGAGCGGCCGATCTGATCATCAAGGTGAAGGAGCCGCAGCAGGCGGAGCTTTCTTTGCTGCGCGCTGGGCAAGTGGTGTTCACGTACTTCCACTTCGCTGCCAGTGAATCGCTCACGCTCGGCGTGCTTGGTTCCGGCGCGACGGCCGTCGCCTACGAGACACTGCAAGACGCGAGTGGCGGCCTACCGCTGCTGACGCCGATGAGTGAGGTCGCTGGCCGCATGAGCATTCAGCAGGGCGCGAAGTTCCTGGAGCGCCCGCAGGAGGGTAGGGGCATCTTGCTCGGTGGCGTGCCAGGCGTCGAACCGGCTCACATCACGGTGCTCGGCGGTGGGGTCGTGGGCACGAATGCTGCGAAAATCGCGGCAGGCTTCGGCGCTTCGGTGTGCGTGTTGGACACGAACCTCGAGCGCTTGCGCTACCTCGACGATATCATGCCGCCGAACGTCACCACGCTGTTCAGCGATCGCCACACCATTCTCGATCAGCTCACGAAGGCGGACTTAGTCGTGGGCGCCGTGCTGCTCAAGGGCGCGCGCACACCTCGCCTCGTGCGTCGCGAGGATCTGAAAGTGATGAAGCCCGGCGCCGTGGTCGTGGATGTGGCCGTCGATCAGGGCGGCTGTTTCGAGACGACGCGGCCTACCACCCATTCGGAGCCGACCTACGTGGTCGAAGACATCGTGCACTACGCGGTGACGAACATGCCAGGCGCGGTGGGTCGGACCAGCACCTATGCGCTCTGCAACGCCACTCTTCCCTATGCGCTACTACTCGCCAAGCGCGGCTTGTCCGGCGCGGCGCGCGAACGACCGGAGCTCGTGAGTGCCATCAACGTTCACGCGGGCAAAGTGACGCACCCGGCAGTCGCGGAGACGTTCGGGCTCGAATACTCGCCCTATTCGGGCTGAAAACCTCGGAAGGCTCAGCGCGACACCACGCGCTCCGGATCGCCCAGAAATTCGAAATGCATGGTGTCGCGGAGCTGCGGATCTCTGCCGAGCCAGTAAAATCCGTAGCGCTCGAAACTGTCCACCCAGCACGGCGGGAGCGCGGTGCGCTCGAAGAGTTCCTTGCCGACCGCCTGACAAGCCGGGTGCGTGGGCCATGGATCTACGCAGCCGCAGCAGGGGTTCTTGTCCGGGTCGATGTCGATGGCGATTCCGAACAGGTGATTGGAGACCTCGCCACCTCGGTAAGTATTCTGCTCACGGAAGCCGCCGATCGCGTGGGGCTTGTAGCGCTCGTGGCTGTCGCGACAGCTCGCGCGGATGCGTCGCTCGACGCAGCGCAGGGCGGGCTCCACCGCGCGATGGATGCTGATCGGGAGCCCAAAGAAGTGCGCGGTGACCGCCTGCGCATGAGCCTTCTCATGGTTGAGCTCCGCGAACGGCATCCCTTCGATGCGCCCGTAGTGCTCCACGCGAAAGCGCAGCGCGCGGTCGTTGCCGTGTCCGTCGAGGCGCCCTTTCCGCACGAAGCTCGGACGCTTCAAAAACTCGAGTGCCTTTTGCGGCTTGCAGCGTGGCAAGCCGAGCCCGCTCGCCGCCTGCAGGTCTGGCATGCCCAGGCCGAGCCCCAGCACGATGACCGCTATCACCAGCAGCCATTTGCCAAATGCGAGCGGGCTGCCCGAATACCCAAGTGCCAGGTGCGTCGCGGCACGAGCCGTAGGGCGCAGGGATATCGGCATTCGCGGCGCAGCTTAGCCTGGATCGAAAGTTCGGCTATGATGCGCCCACCATGCGCTGGTCGTTGTTTGCGTGCCTAGTTGTGTTTGGCTGTGGATCCGGCGCTCCCGCCAAGTCGGCCGATGCCGCAGCGGGAGAAGCCGACGGCGTCGCCGAGCCGAAGCCCGCGGCTGAGTCGACATCCGAGAAGGCCGATAAGGCCGAGCCGTCGGAGAAGTCGGGTGCGCCCACCACCGCCGCCACCAAGGAGGACGTGCAGGCGATTTTGCAGCTCGTGTTGGACGACGACGCGCTTGGCCCATACCTGCATCTCGAACGCCCGGACCGCTTTCCGTTGCGCATCGGCGGTCGAGACTTGCCGGAGGGGCTCGAGCTCACCAAGGCGACCAAGCCGGTCGTCATCGTTCCTGATCCCGACGCCGACAAGAAGCCGGTGATCGTGTTCATGGAGGTCAAGGTGGAGGGGGACGAAGCCAACGTGCGCTACCGCTACGACGTCGAAAAGGTGCGGGGCTCCTCGACGCTCAAGCATCGTGACGGTCACTGGGTCTTGACGCGCAGCCGCGTGACTGAGCACTGAGCCCTCGCGGAGCTTGTCGTTGCACAGGGCTTTTGTTTCCGGGGAAAGGCGCCCGCTTTGAGTCTCTTTGCAAGTTTCCGGTGAGGTCGCTCGGGTCGGCTGTCGGGCTGCGCGCGGCGCGCTGAAAACGCGCCCCTCGGGTTGGACCCACCTCGATCCATGAAGTAGGAGACGGGAGAACCCGGACGAGCCCACTCGCATGACTCAAGAAGATAGCTCTGCTCGACGACCACCAAGTACCGTCAGGCTCCGAGGTTCACGCTCGCAGCACACAGCCAGTCGACGCACTGCCCCGGGCACCGGCACGAAGCGACGGGTGCGCCCCTGGTTGCTGCTCGCCGTGGCGTGCGTGGTACCAAGCTTCAGTGCCGTCGGATGCCTGACCGGCGAAGCGTGCAAGCCTAAGATCGATCCTGGCGCCGTTTTCAAGGTAACGCTCGTGCAGGAGACGGCGACCTCGGATCATTGCCACTTGGTGGATATTCCGCACCTCGGTCCATTCCAGGTCACCGCTGCGGATTCCAAGCCGACGCCCGACGATCCGACTTGCTCGTTAACACCTGCGGTCGGGCCGCCGGAGCAAACCAACCTGAAGATCGACAGCTGCGAGGCCGCCAAGACGGAGATGCTCGGCGTCTACTGCCAGATTGAGTACAAGTCGACGTGCCCGGGCTTCATGACCTTCTTCTTCAAGGCCATGCCGGGCGTCACCATCGACTGGAACGCGCGGTCCATCGACAATGTGCTGTTTCGTGTCGAGGACTTCGCCAAGATCTGCCTGCCTGATCTCGCCAACTGCATCGACGAGTATCAGGTGCATCTCGACCGCATAAACTGAGGTCCGCTCGCTCCGCAGGCGAGCCAGGCGTGTCTTCCGTGGGCGATGGCCGGGGGCGTCCGCTCCCTGTGGTAAATTTCCTACTCTGTGTCCGGCTGTTCCCGTGCGTTGGCTGAAGGAACGGGAAATCGCTTGGAACAGCCGGTGGTATAGCGGCTGCACTCGGCTCGGGGATGCCGCTGCTACTCGATTGCAGGCCCGAATCGCCGGGTTGGGGGTGTTTGCTGGGCGCACTGCTGTTGCTGAGCGCGCCCTCGTGCGCGCCGTTCATCGTTCCGCCTGCGCGGGTGGCCGTGGGGCCAGCCGCGCGACTCGATTCTGTTCCCGGCACGCGTGACGACGCACCTCAGGCGGGAGCCGTGGCTGTGCGCGCCGCGCTGCATCCTCTCGACCTCGTAGACGGGGCTGAAGCGAACAAGGTCGACGTGGGCGTGGGCTATGCCGGTGAGTTCGGAGCGACGCCAGAGGCGCAAACCGTCTACGGGCCCTTCGTGCAGGTGGGCGTCTATCCTTGGAATGCGCCGATCGGCGCGCGAACTCACCTGCGTTTTGGCGGCTCAGCGGCGATTGAGCGGGTGTACCGATCGGGGGGCTCGGACGCTGGAGTCGGCGGAACCTTGGGGGCGTCATTGGAGCTTCTCGGTCCCGTTTCAGGTCCGTTCGCTGGGGCTTCTCACGACGGCGCCGTGCTTGGGATGGCGCGCGGGGTGTGGTCGGTCGGGCTGTTCGCGGACGCTTCGATGCGTTCGTTTCCGGAAGGGGCCTACCGCTCCGTTACGGCCGGAGTGAGTCTGCGTGTGCCGTTCCTGGCGGGGATCGCTTGCTGCGCGTTTCATTCGCCCCCACACGAGTCGGGTGACTTCGGTGCGCCCGCTGGCGGCCACGAGGTCAGCCGCGTGCCGGCCCGGCCCAGACAAAGGCCGTGAGTCGGCCCCGCGATCGCGGTTTCACAGCCGAAATTGGGCAAAGAGCTCGACTTATGCGGAGAGTCCCGGCAGATTGCGATGTCACGACTGGCGCGGTTACCGCGGCAACGGAAGCGAGGCGAATATG
>JAEUAF010000177.1 GCA_019695485.1 Sorangium sp. | reverse complement strand
CCATCGGGGCTCCGGCACCGCGCGCGGATGCGCCAAGGCGCGTTCGGCGAGCTGTGGTTGGTTGGGGTTGCATGTGGATGACTAAACGCTGGGGAGGGCCGTTGGTTTCTCGCGAACCCAACGAGCTCCCCTTAAGCAATCCGCGTGCCAGGATCAACCAGCGAGTTTTTCAGGCAGTTCCTGGCTCAAACAGGAGGGTCCTATTGAACCTAGGTGTCGTTCCCGACCCAGTCCTGAAACGTCGCTTCAAGTCGCCGATAGTGTGGTGTTTTTGGCGCGCGTTCCGAGCATCCGGCTGGGTCAGCGCGCGCCAGCAATGGCGGCGGCCGACGCCAACGCTGTGGCGCAATCGCCGATCCCGGTGACCGATGCGTTCGCTCTTAGGTAGGGCCCAAGCGTCACACCGATATGGCGGCCGTGTCGCACTGCGGCGAACGCGCCACGTGTTGGCCGAAATTGACACACCCGGTCGCTACGCGCGGCCCGCTCGGCCAACGAGCGATCCCCGAACGGCCGCACGGTGCGGGGCTCCGGAGTCGCTTGTTCGGGCCGAACCGCGCCTCGCGCGAACAACCCGAACGCTCGACGCGCGTCCGCATCGCGATCGAACACCAGATGCCAACGGACGACTCGCCGCTCCCCGTCGGTAAAGACCGCGATCCGATCGCCACCCCACCCGGCAGCGCCCTCCGCGGCCAGACCCGCCGGTGCCCACTCCTCGAAAATGACGCGCAAGCCCTGCTCGCCCACGACGTCGCGAAAGCTCGCCTCCGAGAAACCCGGAGGTGCCTGCAAAGGTGGCAGCGCGATGACCGGCTCACCCGCCAGGTACTTCTCCGGATGCAACACTTGCTCCGTAGAGGCAGGGCGAGCCGCGAGCGCCCGATCGACACCTGCCCAGCCCCCAGCGTGTTCGCGGAGGTAGCGCACAAAGGCGAGGCCATCCACGTAGGGCACGATCATCGAACGCGCGATGATACCCGGGACGTGAGCGAGTCTTGGTGAAGCTTGCAGCAAAAGCTGGTCTATCTTGAAGGCCGCCACTGGCATCTGCACCGCCGGAGTTCCGGACGCAGCCGCATAGATGTCCGTCATGGCGCTAGTTGCATCGCCTTCCGCAACGGCATGGAGCGCACCATCCTGGTCCGACGACTCCGGCTTCCAATCGAACGCGTGTTCGAGGTCGAAGTGCTGATCCTGCAGTGCGTGCACGAGCTCGTGATAGAGCGTCATGCGTTCCGCGTCTTCGCCGAGGTCCGTGGCGAGCACCATGTGCTTCGCCTTAGGATCGTAGAAACCCGCGAGTTCCGCCGAGTAAAGCTCGGCCAATGTCGCCGCGAAGTCGAAGTCCGCCGGCACGGTATCGAGAGCGAACAAGCACTCTGCGTTGCCGTCGATGGCCTCCTTCGGGGTCTCGTCCGTGAGCAGGCGGGAGACCTCAGCTCGGAGCGCGTCACGCGCCATGCGCACGCCGGGAACCACTGACTTGACGGCAAGACCTCGCACGCGCGCCACCAATTCGAGCGCCTCCGCGACGGTCGCCGTCGCGTTGTCTTTTTGAGGCTCGCTCGATTCCGGCGCTCGCTCGGGCGCGACCGCTGCTGATGGCTGATCGCTCTGGGGTGCAATGGAGCTGGGGGCCGGCGTGCGTGTCTCGGGAGGGGCCGCGCCACACCCGCTAGCCCAGGCCAGCAGCAGGCCGACCCCCAGCAGGGACCGGCGATCGTTCACGATGATCCCGCCGCGGCCCGCAATTCCTGAATGGCTCGCGCGCGATCCTTCGCGTCGAAGACTGCGCTACCCGCGACGAGAACGCGCGCACCGGCCTCGACCACACGCGCGGCAGTCGTCGGACTCACGCCGCCGTCGACCTCGAGATCGATGGCAAGCCCTTCGCGATCGATAGCGGAGCGCAACGCGCGCAGTTTCGGCAACACTTGCGCGAGGAACTTTTGCCCAGAGAACCCCGGGTTTACGCTCATCACCAAGATCAAATCGACGTCACCCAGCACGTAACGCAGCGAATCCTCGGGCGTGTGCGGGTTCAGCGCGACCCCAGCTCGCTTGCCGAGCGCGCGGATGGCGGCCAGCGTACGCTGGAGGTGTGTACAGGCTTCGACGTGAACCGTGATCACATCTGCACCGGCTTCCGCGAATTGCTCGAGGTACCGGTCCGGATCTCGAATCATCAGGTGCACGTCGACGGGCAAATGGGTTGCCGCCCGCGCCGCTCTCACGAAGAGTGGGCCCGCGCTGATATTCGGGACGAATAGCCCGTCCATGACGTCCACGTGGATCCAATCGGCGCCGGCGGCATCCACCGTTCGCACCTCCTCGGCCAAGCGTCCGAAGTCTGCGCTGAGAATCGATGGGGCAATGCGAATCGACACCTCGCCCTAATAGTCGACGCCAGAAGTCCCCGCCAGCGCTGGCAAGGACCTGAAATCGAGTCTGCCCTTCCCGGGCCGGCGGTAGGACGACAGGCGCGGCTCCCCGCCGTGCTAAGCGCAGGTAGACCGTGGCTGTGGGGCGAAGATGACGATGGGCGCCTTGGTACGACGAATTGAATTTCGCGAGCCGGCGGAGCGGCGCGAACATGTTACGCTCACCCCTTCTACTGGTTGGTTCGCACGGACACGCCCATGATCACGCGCCCGCTCGGTAAGCAGGACTACGATCACATCGTTCAAATCATCGATCGTTGGTGGGGAGGGCCGACTACGGCACTCGCTCATCCGATCTTCTTCTACGAGCTCGGCTCGCTCGCGCGGGTCGTCGAACACGACGGCATCCTAGTCGGATTCCTGCTCGGCTTCGTTGCCCCGGGGCCGCCAAAGACCGGCTACGTGCACCTGGTTGGGATTCACCCGGACTATCGACGCCGCGGCGTGGGTAAGGTTCTCTATCAAACGTTCGAAGAGGACGCGCGCAGCGCGAGCTGCACTCGTCTAAAGGCGATCACGACCCTCGGAAACGAGGGCTCGATCGCGTTTCACAAGGCGCTCGGCTGGGCGGTTACCTTCGTCGAGGACTACGCAGGCCCAGCTCGGCCGCGTGTTGTGTTCAACAAGAACCTCTGAAGCGCCAAGGCAGACCCGCGCCGGCGCCCCTGGTCCACGCCAGGGGGCACGCGGTCCGGAACCAGGGACCACACTTGCCGTTTTAGGTTGCACACGAGAAGACGCCGGGGCATCCCGGTGCCGAAACGGAGCGGCACATGACTTCCTCCAGCACCGAAAAGCTTGCGCTGACAGTCGGAGAGCTCAAAGCGATCGGCCTGTTCGGCGCTTTGAACGACGACGTGCTGGCACACTTGGCGTCAACGCTGACGGTCGAGTTGCCTGAAGCGGGCCAGGTCCTATTTCGCGAGGGAGATCCGGCCACGGCGATGTACGTCGTCATGAGCGGCGAGATGGAGGTACTCAAGCGGAGCCGAAGCGGACACGAAGCACGTGTAGCCGTGCTCGGCCCGAGCGATTGGTTCGGCGAAATGAGCATCGTCGACATTCAACCGCGCTCAGCGACTGTGCGCGCACTCGCGCCCGGCAGGCTCGTCCGTGTTACCCCTTCGGACCTGGATTCCTTGTATCGGCACGATCTGAGATCGTACGCGATCGTGGTCCTCAATTTGGCGCGAGAGCTTTCGCGACGACTCCGCGTTGCTGACGGGATCGTCGCCGACCTGGTCGCGAACGTGCTCGAAAGCTATGTGCGTCGCCCCGGAGGCGGCGGCAGCTAGCGCGTCGGGCCGCGGCCAGCCGCGCCAGCGCCGCTCGCGCCTGCGCCTCCCCCGAACCCAGCAGCGCCGCCTGTTGGCGCACCCGCGAATCCGGCGAAGCCACCCATTCCCGCGGCACCCGCTGCGCCGGAAGCACCTCCGGCCCCAGCAGCGCCGCTCGTGCCTGCGGCACCAGCAACGCCTGCGTGACCGGCGGCTCCGCCACCGCCCGACACTCCCGCGGCTCCGCCGCTCGCGTTGCCGCCTCCGCTAGACGAGCCGCCAACTGCGGTCGACCCCGCGATTGCGCTCGACCCCGCGATGGACGAGCTACCGCCTGCGCTCGATGAGCTACCCCCGGAAGCTGCGGCTCCTCCCGCTGCGACCGAGCCGCCAACCGCGGTAATACCGCCAAATCCCATGGCCGCTGTCGCACCTCCGGCGGCCGCGCTCGACGCTCCGCCAGCTTGCGGCGGGGCACCCGCTGCCGCCCCGCCGACTCCGCTGCCAGTCGTACCCGAACCTCCGAAGCCCACGCTGCCACCCGGGGGCAAAACGATCCCCGTCGAGCCGCCGCTCGTGGGGTCAGGATTTCCTCCGCCGGCGGTACCCCCGTGGGCAGTGGAACCGCTCGTACCGGAGGAGGGGCGCCCAGTGTCCGAAGGGATATCGGGCTGTGGATTGAGAAAACACGCCGGCGGTAGCCCGAACAAGGCGAGCGAAACCAGCAACAGCCGACGCATGCGAATCAACAAGTGCACACTCTAGGCCATCGGCCCGGACCAAACAGCAGCAGACTTTCGGCCCGGGCAGTCGCGAAAGTCGCGATCGGAAGCCCCATCTCTCCGACCGACGAGACGCAAACCCGACTGTGCCACTTGGCACACAATGGCACGTACCCGGGCGCGAACGTCCGGGTCCCGTGGCGCAGGCCACTAATGTCTTCAAGAACAGCCCAACCGCTTAGCGCACGCCTCCCTCCGCCCCGAGGTGGCCCGCACTTCCGGCATCAACGCCGCCGGAACCACCCTCCACCGCGGCTTCTCCCCCAATGGAGTTCGCGTCTTGGCCGGTGCCACCCCCAGCCACGACGGGAACGCCCGGACTTCCTGCGGAAGGCGCATTGGTGCTCCCGCCAGAAAGATCGGTCGTGCCGAAGCTGCCACCATTGCCCCCGAATCTGAGCGGAATCTCAGGCTGGGGATTGAGGCCGCACGCCGCAACCAGTGCGGCGCCGAGCCACTGCGCGGTTCGCTTGCGCATGGGGTTACGACTTCCCCGGAGTGCAAGACCGCGGCCAATCCGGCTCGCTGAGCGTCACTTCTCGCGGCCCGTCCGGAGTTCCCGGGCGTGAGCCAGGAGAAGTTCGGCGCGGGCGGTGCTCGACCGGGAGAGCTCATCGGCGATAGGCTGTAGCTCGGCGCAGAGCTCGGCCAGCGCCGCCGCGATCTGATCGCTATTGCTCGCGAAGATGTCGTGCCAGATGGGCGCGGGGCCGCCCGCAGTGCGCGTCGCCCGCTCATAGGCAGGACCACAAGCCGCCGACGCCCGATTCCTCTCGACGATGACGGCAAGTGCGCTGGCGATGAGCTGGGGCAGGTGGCTGGTGCGCGCCACGGCAGCGTCGTGCTGTGAGGGGGTCATGTCGACTCGCCGCGCGCCTACCAACGCGATCAGGTCGTCGAGGCAAGCTAGCGCGTCAGAGTCGACCCCTTCCGGACACAAAATCCAATTTTGGCCGAGAAAAATCTCGGCTGAGGCCCTGCGTATGCCTCCGCCGGGTAAGCCAGCCATCGGATGACCCGGCACGTAGCGCCCTGCGCGCGGCGAGGCGCGCCCAGCCGCCACAGCGGAGCGCTTGGTGGACCCACAGTCAGTGACGATAGGAGTGCGTTCGAGCACCCAGGGCAAGCGCTCGCAGATCACTGCCACGGGTGTCGCGAGTACGGCGAGTTGACTGTCATGCAGCGCCCGCGCGACCTGCTCTTCGTCGGCGAAATCAACCCACGCATCGGCGGCACCCTGCGCTTCCGGGCAATTTAGCACTGCCGGGGCGTCGACCGCTGTCACGTGGAAGGCTCGCCCGCTAGCGCGCAGGGCGAGCGCGAGTGAGCCACCAATCAGGCCGAAGCCAAAGATCGTGACGCGCATCATCCGCGAACGGCCGCACCAATGGCCCGCAGTTTCTCGGCAAGCGCCACCGCCGCCGCCCAGCGCAGAGTCGCCGGCACTCGAGGAATCTCCCCCTCGCGCCCGGTCCAGGCTCGCAGAATCACCCCGTCCGCGCCGGCCCCAATCGCCGCGCAAGCAACGGCCTCACAGTAGCGCGCCCGCTGCGCGATGCTCGCCACGTCGACGACGATGGGCAGATGCGTCCGCTGCTTAGCCCGCGCAATCGCGGCGATCTCGAGGGTTCGAGCGCCATTTGGATACTCGCCCCCCGCCTCGAGGATCACCAGTCCCGACCCGCCGCGCGCAAGCTCGCGCTCTGCCGCCAAAATCCAGGCGCGCGCGCCCCAACTCGGCCCACGCTCCACGAAGCACACTGGCTGCCGCGACGCCTGAGGGTGGATCGACAACGACGCGAGTGAGCCAACGCTATCGGGCGCGTGCGGCGAGCGCGTGACCGCTGCGTCGAAGGGGCGCCCCGCTGCCACCTCGTAAGGTAACTCGGTGGAAGCCGGCGGCGCCTCGTCGTCGGCACGCCCGGCGCCCAGCGCGTTCACTGTTTCCACGGCGATCCAAGGACGTTCACCGCCGATGCTGCCCCAGGGGCCCTCGACTACGGAGGGCCGCTCGCGAAAGCGGCGCGAGGCCAGGCGGAAGGGCTCGCTCACGCGCACGACCTTGGCAACGCCGTCGAGCTCACTGACGACCGTAACGTCGTTGCCGGTGACGTCGCCGACCACTCCCAGAATCGAGCGCTCGTGACCGCTCGAGCGGTGCACGTCGAAACCCGCGGAAACCAGAAAAGCGATCACACTCTCGATTGCGGCTGCGGAGGCATTCGGCTCCATCACGACGATCATTGGACTTCGCAGCGTAGCAAAAGGCGGCGCGGCGTGGGCGCCTCGGTTGTTCTCACTCAGCAACGGCGGCGCTTTTGCGTTAGCGGCACGGCAGGCCGAGCTCTGTGTCACCCCTGGCTTGACCCGGCCGGTCCGCCTTCTCTAGGGTCGGGCGCGAGACGTCGCAGTACGGCGCGACCCTCCCCCAACCCCAAAGGACACCACACATGCAACTCGGTCGCAGACCCTTGTTGGCCGTGCTCGCGCTCGCGGCGCTCAGCTCCTGCAAGAAGAACCAGGGCAATAGCTCTGCCTCGGGCTCCTCCTCCGCGGCGCCGAGCAGCGGCGAAATCGTGGTGGGCCACTATGCTTCGTTGACTGGAAGCACCGCGCATTTTGGGCAAGACACCGACAAGGCGGTGCGCCTTTTGATCCAGGAAGTGAACAAGGCAGGCGGCATCAACGGGCGAGCCATCAAGCTCGTTACGCTCGACACGCGCGGAGACTCGGCGGAAGCGGCCAACGCGGTCTCCCGTCTGATCGACGTCGAGAAGGCCGTGGCCATCATCGGCGAGGTCGCCTCGAGCCTCTCGCTCGCGGGAGGTCGCGTCGCGCAGCGACGCAAGGTGCCAATGGTGTCGCCATCTTCCACCAATCCCAAAGTCACCGAAGTTGGCGACTATATCTTCCGCGTCTGCTTCCTGGACCCCTTCCAGGGCAAAGTGATGGCGGTTTTTGCGAGAAACAACCTGAAACTCGACAAAGTCGCGATCTTGAAGGACGTGAAGAACGACTACTCGATTGGGCTCGCCGACGCCTTCAGGGCCGCGTTCACCGCCGCCGGAGGCAACATCGCGCTCGAGCAAAGCTATTCGCAGGGCGATACGGACTTCAGCGCTCAGCTCACCGCGATCAAGGGCAGCCAAGCTCAGGCCATCTTCGTGCCCGGCTATTATTCCGAGGTCGGGGCGATCGCGCGCACCGCGCAACGACTCGGGTTGAAGATCCCGATGCTCGGCGGCGACGGCTGGGATGCGCCAGATCTCTTGAAGATCGCCGGTGACGCGCTGAATGGCTCATACTTCTCGAATCACTTCGCGCCCGACGTGGCAAGCCCCAAGGCTCAGAAGTTCGTGGCCGATTTCAAGGCTCAGTACGGCGATGAGCCGAGCGGCCTCGGTGCGCTGGGTTATGATGCAGCGGGCGTCTTGGTGGACGCCCTGCGACGCGCTGGAACGGCGGGGCCCGCGCTGCGAGACGCTCTCGCGCAAACCCGCGACTTCGACGGCGTCAGCGGCAAAATCAGCATCGATGCCGGACGCAACGCTCAGAAGAGCGCGGTCGTGATCAAGATCGAAAACGGCAAGCAGAAGTTCGAAGCGAACGTCAGCCCGTAGCGCGCTGGCCCTGACCACAGGCCCCCGGAGGCCGCTCAGGCCGGGGGCGGCTCGCTCGGAGGCGACATGTGACGCACGTCCTGCCCGCGCACCATGAACACCACCATCTCCGCGATGTTGGTGGCGTGGTCGGCGATGCGCTCCACGTACTTGCCGAGCGAGAGCAGGCGCGTCGAATCCTCGATTGAGCTCGGGTCCTTGGTCATCCGTGCGACGAGATTCGGGAAGAGCTGCGCGTAGGCCGCGTCCACGAGCTCGTCGCGGACCATCACTTCCTGCGCCTTTACGACGTCCCCCGCCACATACGCATCCAGCGCGTCATGAAGCATGTTTTGAGCCATCTCGCCGATTCGCACGATCAGCGGCTGCACGTCGTGGGCGCGCGCCGTCGCGAGCTCAATCGCGCGTTCGCAGATGTTCACGCCCAAATCGGCGATGCGCTCGAGATCGGTGACGAGCTTCATCGCCGTGGTCACGAACCGCAGATCGGACGCGACAGGCTGACGACGAGCCAGGATCTGCAGGCAGAGCTCATCGATGCGGATCTCGAGCTCGTCAATCTGACGGTCCGCGCGGATGGTCGTGGTCGCCAGGCGCACGTCCTGCCCGCTGAATGCACGCAGGGCAAATCCGAGCATTTCCTCGACGCGCGCCCCCATGAAGAGCACCTGTTGGCGCAGTGAGTCGAGCTCACTTTCGTACTCTCGGTCTGTATGCCGGCGGTCCATCTGTAGGCGGCTCGCCCGACCCGAGCCTGATGGCCCAAGCGGGCCCGATTCGCCGCCGCGAACATATACTCCAGCCGCGCTAGGCTGTCGCCTGCGCGCCAGAATTCGGTGTATGAGTGGCGTGAAGTGCGGTTAAGGTCCCTGGTTATTTCGTGACCGAGTTCATCCAGCAGGTCATCAACGGCCTCTCGCTGGGGTCGATCTACGCGCTGATCGCGCTCGGCTACACCATGGTGTACGGCATTCTGCGCCTGATCAATTTCGCCCACGGCGAAGTGTTCATGGTCGGCGCTTACGCCGGGTACTACGCGGCGAGCGCCTTCGGTATCGACGCCTACGAGCGCGGTGGCCGAGCTTTTCCCCTAGTTTTGGCCGTGGCGGTGCTGCTCCTGGCCATGGCTGCCGCCGCGGCACTGGGCACGACCATCGAGCTTCTGGCCTACCGCCCGGTGCGCAAGGCGCCACGGCTCACGCCCCTGATCACCGCGATTGGCGTCAGCCTATTTCTCCAAAACGCTGGCATGTTGGTCTTCGGCCCGAATCCGCGTCGCTACCCGCCGATTCTCAAGGAAGTGCCGTTCGAAATTGGTGGCGTCATCGTGACGAACATCAAGGTGACCATCTTCGTCGTGGCCTTGGCGTTGATGACCGCGCTGCGCTTCTTCGTGCTCGGGACTTGGACCGGGCGCGCCATGCGGGCGGTGTCGATTCACCCCGACGCCGCGCGGCTGATGGGCATCGACGTCGATCGAACGATTCGCGCATGTTTCGCGATCGGCTCGGCGCTGGCCGCCGCCGGCGGCATCCTGTTCGGGCTCGATCAAATCATGATCAACCCCCTGATGGGGGTGCTGACGGGGCTAAAGGCCTTCGTCGCCGCCGTGCTCGGTGGGATCGGCAGCATTCCGGGCGCCGTGCTCGGGGGTGTGCTGATCGGCCTCGCCGAGCAACTCACGGCCGGCTACTTGTCGCCCGACTATCGCGACGCGATCACCTTCGTGATCCTGATCCTGGTTCTGATGCTGAAGCCCGAAGGGCTGCTCGGCGTCGTCAAACAGGAGAAGGTGTAAGTGAGCTCGGCGAGTGCGCAGGTTTCGACCGTGCGTTGGCTGAAGCGCGCTGCCTTTGCCGTGCTCGTCGTCGCCGTGATCTATGGCCTCGGGGCGCTGCTCGAGAGCACGGCGATCGAGTACGTGCAGCGCATCGTCCTGCTGGCTGGCATCAACGTCATCCTGGCGGTGGGCCTGAATCTCATCAACGGCACCACAGGCCAGTTCTCGATCGGTCACGCCGGCTTCATGGCGGTGGGGGCCTACGCGGCCGCCTTTTTCGGCACGAAATTGCATCCGTGGCTGATTGGACTGCTGGGCGCAGGCGCGTGCGCCGACGCACTGACGTTCAATCTCGCCCTCTGCATCGGAGCGCTGTTCGCTGGCGCGGCTGGGCTCGTCGTCGGCATCCCGACGCTGCGCTTGCGCGGTGACTATCTGGCGGTGGTGACCTTGGGGTTCGGCGAAATCATTCGCATCGTGTTCAATAACGCGCGAGCGCTCGGAGCGGCAACGGGCTACTCGGGCGACGACCCCGCCGGCTTGCCCGCGTACACGAACTTCTTCTGGGTCTACCTGTGGGCCACCCTGCTGGTGACGGGGCTTGCGCACTTGACGTTCTCGCAAACAGGACGCTCGCTAACGGCCATCCGCGAGGACGAGATCGCGGCTGAGGCCATGGCCATCCCCACGACGCGCCTAAAGGTGCTGGCTTTTACGGTCAGCGCCGCGACCGCGGGGGTGGCCGGCGGGTTGTTCGCGCACATGCAGTCGGGGATCCGCCCGGAGGACTTCAAGTTCGAGAAGTCTATCGACATGGTCGTCATGATCATCGTCGGCGGGTTGGGCTCGATCTCCGGAGCCGTCGTCGGCGGCATCTTCGTTGCGGTCACGCTCGAGGTGATGCGTGATCTTTCGCAGTACCGGCTGGTGCTCTATGCGTTGTTGCTGATCATCATCATGCTGGTGCGCCCGCAGGGTCTGTTCGGGGCGCGCGAGTTGCCAAGCGTGCTCCGACGCCTGCGCGGTCCGCGCACCAAGGAGAGCTCGTGAGCTTGCTCGCCCTGGAGCGCGTGAACAAGCGCTTCGGAGGACTGCGCGCGCTTGGAGACGTGAGTTTTGTCCTTGAATCCGGGCAAATATTTGGGCTCATTGGTCCGAATGGCGCGGGCAAGACTACGCTGTTCAACGTGGTTACCGGCGTCTACCGGCCCGATACGGGTCGCGTGGTGTTCGACGGCGAGGACATCTCTGGCCTTCGGCCCGCAGCGGTCGCAGCGCGTGGCATCGCGCGGACGTTTCAAAACATTCGACTGTTCCGTTCGCTCACGGTGGAAGAGAACGTGATGGTGGCCGGGCATCACATGCAGCAAGCCTCGCTGATCGGCGCGGTGTTTCGCACCCAGAGCCACGCCAAGGACGAGCTCGCGTTGCGCACCCGCGCGCATGAGCTCCTGCAAATCATGGGACTCTCGGCGTTCGCGGGTGACGTGGCCGGCAGCCTGCCCTACGGGTCGCAGCGCCGATTGGAGATTGCCCGCGCCCTGATGCTGAAGCCCAAGCTCATCTTGCTAGACGAGCCCGCCGCGGGAATGAACAGCCAAGAGGCGGACGAGCTCAAGCGTCAAATCCGCTTCTTGCGGGACGAGCTCAAATTGAGCGTGCTCTTGGTCGAGCACAATATGTCGGTGGTGATGGGCGTCTGCGATCGGATTCACGTGGTTGACCACGGCGAGACCATCGCCGAAGGGACGCCCGAGGAAGTGCGGCGCCACCCGCGGGTGCTCGCCGCCTATCTCGGCAAAGAGAGCGGCGAATCTGGGCGCCCTGCGCGGAGTAGTGAGGCGTGAGCGACCTAGCCCTCGAAATCCGCGATTTGCGCGTCGCCTATGGCGGCATCGTGGCGGTGAAGGGCATCTCGCTCGACGTCGGGCGCGGCGAAATAGTCACGCTGATCGGCGCAAACGGGGCGGGAAAGACCAGCACACTGAAGTCGATCGTCGGCTTGGTGCCCCCGATCAGTGGGACGATCCGACTCTTCGGTCGTGACCTTCGCGGAGTGCCCACGCATCGCATCGTGGCAGACGGCGTCGCTTTGGTACCGGAGGGTCGCGCGGTCTTCAGCAGTATGAGCGTGCGCGAGAACCTCGAGCTTGGCAGCTTCCTAAAGCGCGAAAAGGCCGGTCGCGAGGCTCGCCTCGAGCGCTGCGTGCGACTATTTCCGCGACTCGGTGAACGACTGGCGCAGGAAGCTGGAACGCTCTCTGGTGGCGAACAGCAAATGCTGGCGATCGCTCGCGCACTGATGGGCGATCCGAAGCTCATCTTGCTCGATGAGCCGAGCCTTGGGCTGGCGCCGAAGCTCGTTGCGCAGATCTTCGAGAGCATTCTCGAGATCGCGAAGAGCGGCATCACCATCCTGCTCGTCGAGCAGAACACGCGGCTTGCGCTGGAGACAGCGGAGCGCGCGTACGTGCTCGTCACCGGCGAGGTCGCGCTCCAGGGCAGCGCTGCTGAGCTCCGGGAAGATCCGCGCATCCGCGCGGCGTATCTCGGGGAAGACCCCGCCGCCTAGCGAGTTTGCCCCGAAGCCAGAGCGAGCGATCTTGTCCCGGCCTGGCTAGGCCGCGTCACGCATGCCGAACGCGGCCACGCCCCGCTGGCGCAAGCCACGCCGCAGCTCCTCTGCGCCCGAGCTCGAGCCATTGAGCAAAACAGCCAGCAGCTGCGCGCCCCATTGGTCCAGCGTCGCTGCACCGCAGCCGGAAAGGTCGAGCGAAGTTCCGTCGAGCGCGCGCAGCCACGCGCCTTGCGTTGCTCGGAACGCCTCCGACGCGGCCCCCCCAGCGCCATCGAGATAGCCGCGCGACGCGAGCGCGCGGGTCACGGAAGCACCGAGCGCGATTGGCCTCAGCCGTCCTTCACGCAGAATGAAGGGTAGTTCCGCCGCCACGTGAGTCGCCCCGCGACTCAACGCGACCTCGACCATTGCCGACAAAAAGCGCTCGAAAGGACCGGTCTGCGCTGGCTCGCCCGAAGCCCTCTCGCGCACTTTGCGAGGCGGGCGGAGGAGATTGGGCGCGCCGCAGAGCTCTGGGCCCCGCTCCTCGGTCACCGCCGCAGCACAGGCGAGCACGCGCGTTCGCGTCGGTGCTGGCGGAGGCGCCGGACGCAGCAACACGCCCGGCGAGTGCGCGAGCGGCCGCCCGCAAACAGAGGCCGAGAGCCAAGTCGTCCCTTCGGACAGCTCAGGGTTATCGTGGGGAAATTCGCTCGCGAAGCTCTTGTTGAACACGGTGAAGTGTCAGCGTGGCGCGAGACTCCGGGCACGGCCAAGAAAGCGGCCGTCACCGCTCTAGCGTGCGATCGGAACGTTCGCCGCGTTCGCGGGCGTCACGCCCTCAGGGGGGACCGGGCTGCCGTGCGCCACGAGGATGAAGTTCACCACGGCCCAATATTCCTCAGGCTTGAGCGAGCCGACGCGCGACTGCGGCAGCGGCATCCAGTGGCTCACGAACTCTTCCAGGTCCGCGGCTGTCTTGAACGGCTGGCGCGTCTGCTGACCCGGCGGGCGCAAGTTCTGCTGCTGCTGATTCTCGGCCTGAAGCGCAACGTTGCCTGTCGTGCTCGGATCGCGCGCGTAAGTGGGGAGCGCCCCGGCACCGATGATGTTCGGCGAAGCGCTGAGGCCCTCGCCGCGCTTGCCGTGACAGCCCGCGCATTCACGCGCATAGATGTCGGCGCCCTGAGGGCTCTTCTGCTGCGCGCCGGCGATCGCCGCCTCCGTCGCACCGAGCGGCGTAGCGGCGCAGGCACCGAGCGTGGCCGCGAGAGATAGCGTCAAGGACCCAAGAACCAAGCGGACAAGCGACATCGACGACGACCCTTCCTCTCCGAGGAGATCCGACTATGCCCCGAGCTTCGGCGTTTGCACTCGCGAAAATTTGCGTCGAGCCCGACTTCGCAGCGGGAAAGGACCTTGCTCCCGTCCCGCCGGCCCGCACCGGCCGCGCGACCCGCTACGGATTTCCTGCTGCCTGGATGATGCTAATCTTCGCGCCGTGCCCCGTCTTTTCCCGCGAGGACTCTACGCTCTGCTGCTGCTAACGAGCGCCTGCGCCCCGAGCGAGCCGCCCAACTGGCCCCGCGGCGGCGCTCCTCTGGCGTTCGGTGCGGCGCGCTGGGATCGAGGCGATGGGGACGCGGTGGAGCTGCACGCCGACGGCAAGGTCTTCGAGGACGGAGACCTGCTGTTCGTCCTCGACCGCGTGGGCCGAGTCGTCGACGCGGAATACGAGCCGTTCGCGATCCTTCTGGGCGATGGACGCCTCGTCGGCACGGACGACCGCGCGTTGGGGCAGCTCGGAGTGACCAACGCGGCACCGCCTGGCTCCCAGCAGGCCTGGCTCGCGGTGATGCCGGACGGCGGCGTGACAGCTTTCGGAGCCGACGGCGAGCGCTGCGGTTTTGGCCGCTGGGCGGGTTGCAGCGGGCCCGTGCTGCGCTCGTGCACGCTCGTCACGCATTTGTTTGCCTTGCGTCGATACCGAAATGGCTCGCCTTCGGGGGTCCACTTTGGCGTGGGGATGGGGCTCTGGCTCTAGGCGGGATCGACAGCGCAAGGTCACGCCGACTGCGCTAGAAAGGCGCTGACCGAGGAGAAACCATTCAATGCTGGACCCGCGTTACGTCGCCGATCATACCGAGGAAGTCCGCAAGGCGCTCGCTCGCCGCTCGAGTGAAGCCGCGGCTTTGCTCGACCAGGTGACGCCCATGCTGGCGCGCCGTCGTGAGCTCGTCGGCTCCACCGAAAAGCTTCAAAAGGAGCGCAACCAGGCCAGCGAAGAGATGGCGGCGTTGGCGAAGAGCGGCGACAAAGCGGGCATGGCGGCGCGACGCGAGGCGCTCAAGGCCTTGTCGGAACAGGTGAAGGCGCTGGAAGCCGAGCTTACGAAAGTGGAGAGCGAGCTCGAAGAGCAACTCCTCGCGATCCCGAATATCCCGCACGCGAGCGTGCCCGACGGTAAGGTCGAAGCCGACAACCCGGTCATTCGAACCTGGGGCGAAAAGCCGAACTTTGACTTCGCCCCGAAGCCACACTGGGAGGTCGGCGAGGCGCTCAAGATCCTCGACTTCGAACGTGCCGCGAAGCTCTCGGGGTCGCGCTTCGCTGTGCTGTTCGGCGCTGGCGCGCGGCTCGAGCGCGCGCTGATCTCGTTCATGCTCGACCTCCACACCGGGGAGCATGGCTACACGGAGGTCTACCCACCGTACCTCGTGCGCGCGGAAGCGCTGCGCGGAACCGGCCAACTGCCGAAGTTCGAGGAGGACCTCTTCAAGACCAAGCGCGCCGATCCGAATGATCCCGCCGCGCTCTATTTGATCCCGACCGCGGAAGTCCCAGTCACGAATCTGCACGCGGACGAGATCCTCGACGAGGCCGAGCTGCCGCGTGCTTATTGCGCGTTTACGCCCTGTTTTCGCAGCGAAGCCGGCCCCTATGGCAAGGACGTGCGCGGCATCATTCGTCAGCATCAGTTCGATAAAGTCGAGCTCGTGCGCTTTGCGCGCCCCGAGGAGTCGCTCGCTGAGCTCGAGCGCCTGACCATGCACGCGGAAGAGGTATTGCGACGGCTCGGCCTGCACTACCGAGTCGTCGAACACGTGCCGCCGGACCTCGGCGCCGCTGCAACGAAGGGCTACGATCTCGAAGTGTGGCTGCCCTCACACCAGGCCTATCGCGAGATCTCGAGCTGCTCGCTGTTTGGCGACTATCAGGCGCG
The DNA here is from genome assembly GCA_019695485.1 of Sorangium sp. Taxonomy (GTDB): domain Bacteria; phylum Myxococcota_A; class Polyangia; order Polyangiales; family Polyangiaceae; genus PMG-095. Next base: position 8,418 of record JAEUAF010000177.1, on the reverse strand, counting down.
CCGCGCAAAGATCCGTTATCGGCCCGAACCCAAGGCAAAACCGCGGCTACTTCACACCTTGAACGGCTCGGCGCTCGCCGTAGGCCGGACCTGGGTCGCGATCCTCGAGCAGTACCAACAGGCCGACGGCAGTGTCGTGATCCCCGACGCGCTGCGGCCGTTCATGGGTACCGACCGCATTCAGCTCGCCAAGTAGGCGAGCCAAAGCCCGCTGAGCCGGCTCAGCGAGCTTGGTTTTTCGGGGCGCTCAGCGCCGTCGCCCGCGCTTCTTCGACTTGCCACGCCCGTCGCCGCCACCTCGGGCAGCAGCGCCCGCGCGCGGCTTCTGGCCGGGAGCACCAGGCGCGGGTGCGGGTCCTCGCGCCCGCCCGCCGCTACGAGCAGGCCTTGCGGCTCGACCGCTGGCGAAGGGGCTTGGACGTCGTTCGGGCGGTTGCCCTGATCGCCCACGCTTGGGCGCTTCACCCTCGCCGAGCTTCGCCAACAAGGCCTCGGGCAATACGCGGCGTCCGTAGACACTCCGCCGCAACACGGCCACGTCCTCGATGGCGACCACCATGCGGTCGCCGAGCGCCACGGTGTCGCCGGAACGCGCGCCGACCACACTGAGCTCGTCCTCCGCCAGCTCATAGCGATCGGGGCCGAGGGCCTCGAAACGCACCAGGACCTCGACGAACGGATCATCGAGCGCCACGAAGACGCCGCTACCGACCGCAGCCGTGACCGTGCCTTCGAGCACATCACCGATGCGATCGCGCATCAACAGCGCGCGATAGAGGTCAACGACTTCGCGTTCGATATCCATCGCCGCGCGCTCACGCTCGCTCGAGAGCTGCGAAGCCTCCGCCAGAGCTTCCAGCGCTTCTGGCCAAACCTTCGGCTTTCCGCCGCGCAGAATGTGCTTCACGGCACGATGCACCAGGATGTCCGGATAGCGCCGGATGGGTGACGTGAAGTGCACGTAGGCGTCGGACGCGAGCCCGAAGTGCCCCATGTTCTTGGTGTCGTACGTGGCTTGCATCAGCGAACGTAAGAGCAGCATCTCGAGCACTTGGCGCCGCGGATGCTTCTGAATCTTGGCGAGCCAGCGCGCTACGCCACCCATCTCGCTGATCTCTTCGATGTCGAACTGAACGCCGAGCTTCTCGGCGACAGTGGCTAGCCGTTCGAGCTTGGCCTCATCTGGCGGCGCGTGAATGCGGTAGACACCCGGGCTCTTCTTTTCACCGAGCCAGCGCGCGACAACTTCGTTTGCAAGGAGCATCAGCTCCTCGACCATCGAATAGGCGCGTTTGATACCAGGATCCTGAGTGCGCCGCTTGACGTCGATCGGCGCGCGCGTCTTCGGATCGAGCACCAGCTTCGGCTCGGGCAAGTTGAGGTCGAGGGCACCGCGACTCATGCGCGTCTTGCGGAGCTTGCGCGAAAGCTCGTCGAGGACCTTGAGGTCCTTCTTCATCGCCTCGGCCTGGGCGCTGCGCGGCGGTTCTTCCGTGAACCCCAGCGCGCGCGCGACGCCGCCGTAGGTGAGCATCGCGGCGGAGCGCATCACGCCCTCCACGATCTCGAATTTGCCGACGCTCGCGTTGGCGTCAAGCTCCACGATCACGCACACGCAGAGCCGATCGCGATCGGGCAAGAGTGAGCACAAATCCGCGGCGAGAGCGCTCGGCAGCATCGGAATCGCGCGATCCGGCAGGTAAATGGTGCAGCCGCGAGCTCGCGCTTCCACATCGAGCGCGGAGCCTTCCTCGACGCACTCGCTGACATCGGCGATGGCGATGTAAGCACGATAGCCGTCACCGTCGCGCTCCACCCTAATCGCGTCGTCGTGATCGCGCGCATCTTCGGGATCGATGGTCGGCAGGGGCACCGCGCGCAGATCGCGCCGATTCTCGGGAACCGTGCGCAGGGTGCGAGCGGCGAGCGCCTCTGCTTCTCGCACGGCGCCTTCCGAGTGCTGCTCCTCGACGCCCTCACGCACCAAAACCTTCGCGACTTCGACGTTGGGATCACCGGGTTCGCCGAGAACGCTGAGCAGCTCTGCCTCGGCGTTCTCATCGGGGAAGTCGGGAAAGCGCGTGATGCTAACCACGGCGGCCTCGCCGTCGTGCCCGATCTTCGGACCCGAACTTATGACGATTGGCCCGCGGATTCGTGAGTCGTCCGGCTCGAGCCAAACGCTCTTCCCACGTCGTCGCAGCAAACCGGCGATGCGCGGGCTGCGCCGCTCAACCACCCGTATGATACGCCCCTCGGGCCCGCGATTCGAACGCCCGACGACGTCGACTTCGACCCGGTCCCCGTGGAACGCAGAGCCGATCGAGTCCGGCGCGATGTACAGACCTTCGCCGCCCGGGGGCGTGACGAAACCGAAACCGCGTGGGTTCATGGCAAGCTTGCCGACCAGCGCACCGGCAGAAGCCCCGGCTGCGCGCCGCGTGGGGACGGCCGCATAGCGGTGACCCCCTAGTCGCTTCAAAAGCCCACGCGTGACCAAATCCTCTAGCAGCCCGCCGAGGTCGTGTTCTGCGCTCAGCGCGAACGCCGCCTTTATCTCGCGGGTGGTGAGCGGGCGCCCCGCCTCTTGCAAGCGACGCACGAGCTCCTCGCGCGTCGGCATCTTTTTCTGCATGACAGCGCCGCTATAGCTCGAGAGGGGGCGCGAGGCTCGCGCTATCTCCGCTGGAAATGGTCGGTTTCCGGGCCATCCCGCCGTCCGTTCCAGCGCCGCGCGAGTCGAGCCTCCCCATTTTTCGGGACTCCTAGGGGAAAGTGGCCGGAACCCAGCGCGTATCACAAGCTTGCTGACTTTGCAGAGGAGACCACTTTCATGCGTATGACGTATTTGTTCCCGGCCATTGGAGCGTTGCTTTGCTTTGCCGCGGGCTGTGGCGGCGGTGACTCGAAGTCCTCGAGCACGTTTTCCTCGACCCTGCCGGGCACAGCGGTGCTCGCCACGCTGACGCCGAGCCAGGTGACGACCCTCTGCAATGAGCAGAAGGCCTTCCTGTCGAGCAGCGCGATCCAGTCGGACATGACTGAGCTCGCCTGCCGCTATGCCGGCGTACTCAGCGCCGCCTTCTCGAACCCGGCCACCGATGCAGCGGCACAAAGCGCCTGCCAGAGCATCTACGACCAGTGCAAGAAATCCGGAACCTCGACCACGACCACCAGCACGTGCTCGGCGCCCGACTCGACTTGCATGGCGACCGTCGCTGAGCTTTCCGCATGCTTGAACGACACGCCCAACGTTGTGCAGTCGCTCGAGAGCTCAGTCCCAAGCTGTAAGACGCTCACCTTGAAGGACGTCACAGACGCCTCGAGCGGCTCGGGAATGCAGGCGTATACCTCGGTGCCGTGCGCTACGGTCCAGCAGAAATGCCCGACGTTTTCCTCGCCGATCTCGTCGATGATGTAGCTGAAAGGGCGCCGCGGGTCCGTGCCCAACCCGGAGGCGCGGTAGCGTCGCCTTTTTTCACCTCCGGACTCAGGGCGAGACCTGCGCCCCGACGCTGCTACGCCGCGAACCGCGGTCGCAAATGACGCTGGCCGTGTGCGGCGCGTCGACGTATACGAACACGGACCTTGGCGCGCTTTCCCGCCCTGCTCGTCGTTCGGATCACAACGCTGGTTGCGCTCGCGGCGTCGGCCGCGCTGGCCGTCGAATACCGCACGGACGACTTCGCCTACTGCGGTGCCGAGTCCGGCTGCGCGGCGCTGCGCCACACGCCGCTAGCGTACATGTGGGGCTTCGGGCCGTCGCTGCCGGAACTTGGCCTGCTGGCGTTTTCAGCCCTGTTTGCTTTGTCACTCACCCGGCGCGGCGCGCTCACCGCGTACGTCGCGGTACTCGCCGGCGCGTGCGGCCTGGCACTGATCGCGGCGCAGGCGTTCTGGCTCCATCACTTCTGTTGGCTGTGCACGACCACGGACCTTTCGGCCTCGATAGGAGCGGGCGCGGCGATCGCCTTCCTGCGGACCCCGCCCGAGGCACGCGCGCGCACCCCACTCGCGGCCTGGCGCTGGGCAGCGCTGGCCGTGATCGCGGTGGTCGCGCCGACTTTTTGGCCGGAGCTCAGGCCACTGCCCAAGGTGCCCGCCACCATCCGTGCCTACTACGTGCCCGGCAAGGTCAACGTCGTTGAGTTCGCCGACTTCGAGTGCCCGTTTTGCCGGGAGCTTCACGCGCGCCTTCACGGACTGCTAGCGACGTACGGGAGCAAGGCTCACTTCGTGCGCCTGAACATGCCGCTCGAACGCCACTCGCACGCGCGTGACGCGGCGCTCGCGGCGCTCTGCGCTGAATCGGGTGGCCAAGCAGAGGCGATGGCCGAATTCCTGTTCACGACGGAGGATCTCTCTGTCGCCGCGATCCGGGACGGCGCCGCCAAACTCGGCATCGAACTTTCGGCATTCGACGCCTGCCGCGCGGCGCCCGCCACAGCGGCGCGCTTGGAGCGTGAGATGGCGGTTTTGAAGGATGCTGGTTTTCAGGGTCTCCCGACGACGTATGTGGGCGGACGTCGCATTGTAGGCGCGCAGAGCGATGACACGTTTCGAGCGGCGATGGCCCACGCGGCCGCTGGCGACGACGAGCGCGGGATCCCCGGTTGGGCGTTCATCGCGTTCGTACTCGCGCTGGTCGCGGCTATCGTGCGCACCGACAATGGCAGCGCCGCCCGCAGCGCCGAACGCGCGACCGAACGCGGCGCGGCTTGAGCAGCCAAGCCCACTCGCAAATCGCGTGTTAGACTTCCCCATGGATAGTCACGACGCCCGTCCGCGATCGGCTTCGGAGGCGCCCCGGCAGGTCGTTCCCTTCGAGGTCATTCGAGCGCTGCCAAAGACGGACCTTCACGTGCATCTCGACGGCTCACTGCGCCTCGAGACAATCCTCGATATTGCACAAAAAGAGCGCATCGAGCTGCCCGCTGACACAGTCGAGGGTCTCCGCGAAGCGATCGGCTGCGGCAAGCACTTCGGCTCGCTCGTCGAGTACTTGCGCGGTTTCGATATCACGTTGCGCGTCATGCAAACGGAGCAATCGCTCGAACGCATCGCCTTCGAGCTCGCCGAAGACGCGCACCACGAGAACGTGCGCTACATGGAAGTGCGCTACGCCCCCATGCTGCATACGCGGCGCGGCTTGAAGCTGACGCGCGTCGTCGAAGCCGTACTCGAAGGCTTGCGCCGCGCTCGGGAGACCTACGGCATCAAGGCCAACGTCATCGTATGCGGCATCCGCAACATCTCGCCGGAGTCGTCTTATGAGATGGCGGAGCTTGCCGTGGCGTACAAGGGTCGGGGCGTCGTGGGCTTCGATCTGGCCGGCGCCGAGGCGGATTTTCCCGCGAAACACCACCGAGCGTCGTTCCAACTGGTACGTGACAACAACATCAACTGCACGATCCACGCGGGGGAAGCCTACGGCCCGGAGTCGATCGCGCAGGCGATCCACGTGTGCGGCGCGCATCGAATTGGGCACGGCTGCCGACTGCGCGAGAACGGCGATCTCCTTCACTACGTCAACGACCACCGCATTCCGCTCGAATGCTGTCCATCCAGCAACGTGCAGACCGGCGCCGTGCGCGATCTGCGGACGCACCCGCTGAAGCTCTATTTCGACTTGGGCCTGCGTGTCACCATCAACACGGACAATCGGCTAATCACCGATACGACCGTGTCGAAGGAGCTCTACCTGGTGCACAGCGAGCTCGGCGTCCCGTTCGCCGATATCCGCTCCATGATCGTGTCCGGCTTCAAATCGAGCTTTCAGCCGTTCCACGAGAAGCAGGCGCTGCTGCGCAAAGTGACGGCCGAACTCTGCCGCTACGACGACGCGGGCGTGCTTCGCGACGCTGCATCCTCGGCAACCGATCGCACGACGCGCCTGCGTGGCAGCGCCGAGCTCCCCGTCCACGCCGAATAGCTCGAAGCGGGACTAGCCTCGACCCGCCCGTGGCTTAGAAGCTGATCCCCGCGCGCACGTCGCCTGTCATGGCCTCGCCGAGAGCGTCGACGGCTTGGTCGATCTCGGGCGAACTCGTGACGGGCAGTTTGATTTGGAAGCGCACGAACAGATCGCCCGTCTGGCCCTGGCGCTGCACGCCTTTGCCCTTGAGCCGCGCGACCTGACCGCTCTGCGCGTGCTTGGGAACGCTTAGGGTCACAGGTCCGTCCGGCGTGGGAACGCGCACCTTGGCGCCGCGGTAGGCCTCCGTGACCGTGATCGGCAGGTCGAGATACAAATCGAGCCCGGAGCGCTCGAAAAAGGGGTGGGGCCGCACGCGAATCGCGAGCAACAAGTCGCCCGGCGGGCCACCCGCGTTGCCGGGAGCGCCCTGACCGGGCACCCGCACTTTGTCCCCGTCACCTGCGCCAGCGGGCACGCGCACCGTAACCTCGTCGCCCCCATCTTGGAGGCGCAATTTCAACTCCGCTCCGCGCAGCGCCGACGCAAAGTCCACTACGACTTCACTCTGCAGGTCGGCGCCACGCGCGCTCGGGCGCCGGCCACGAGCGCCCCCAAATAGGTCCCCAAAAATATCGGTAAAACCGCCGCCGGCCTGCGCGTTGCTGAACAGATCTTCCAACCGCACTTCAGGGCCTCCGCGCCCCCGGCCGCGTGCGCCTGCCGCGGCGCGTTGGTAAGCATGCGCTGCGTGAGGATCGAAGCCTTCTCGAAGCCCGTCCTCGCCAAACTCGTCGTAGAGCTTTCGCTTCTCAGGGTCGCTCAGCACTTGGTGGGCGCGATTCAACGCCTTGAAGCGCCCTTCGGCCTTCTTGTCTCCTGGGTTCTTGTCCGGATGGTGCTGTGCCGCGAGCTTACGGTACGCCTTCTTGATCTCGTCCGGCGTCGCGTCACGGGAAACACCGAGATCCTTGTAGAAGTCCGCAGCCATCGCGCTGTCGAAGCTAAGCAGTGTCGCCCCACCTTTCAAGTCCCCGACAAATTCAAGGGCGCGGACGAATGCGGCCCACGCGGTTCTAGCGGGAGGGTGGCTTAGCGGGCGCTCGCGTTGCGCCGTGACCGAAACTACCGCACCAGTCGGCCGGATCAGCCAGTCGCGGCTGAAAGCCGGCAACTGACCACAATCGAATCCACGCTTTTGTCGGCGGCCTGGTCGGTAAAGTCGGCCGTGTACAGAATCTCTCCGAAGCCATTGTAGTGGAGCAGCGCCTCCATCTCCCGCGGGAAGTACTGCCGATGCGTGAGCGGCACGCTGTACGCGGGGCTCTCGGCCTCGGGCTCGAGCTCAATACGCACGAGCAACAGTTGGCGCAGCGGATCGTATTCGAACGCCTCGGCGTAGCGCACGGTTTCCCCCGTCTCGGGGTGCTTGAGCGGCGGCGCGGGGTAGCGGCGCGCCGGGTCGCGCGCGAGATCGGCGGGCTGCGGCAACGAGAAATCGAATAGGAAACGCCCGTCCGGGGTTAGATGCTCTCGCACGCAGGAGAGGAACGCCTCCATGTCGCGCCGATCGTAGAGATGCAGCAGCGCGTTGAACGGAGCGATCACGAGCGGGAAGCGCCGGTCGAGCCGCACGCTTCGCATATCGCCTTGGTGGAGTCGCACGCGGGCACGCACCTGCGCTGGCTCTTGCGAGAGCCGCTCCTCGAAGTCTGCCAGCATCGCTGGCGATAGATCGACGCCCTCGAGCTCGATTCCGGCGCGCGCGATGTGCAGCGCGACCCGGCCATTGCCGACGCCGTATTCGAGCACCGGGCCGCGCGAGGCGCGGGCCTTCTGCACGTAATAAGCGACGTCGTGACGGCGATTTTGATACGTCGAACTGTAGTAGTTCGGGTCGGCGTAGTGGGCGGTCGCACCCGCGTCACCGACGTAGCCGAAATCGAAAATCCCGTACTCGTCGCGGGTTCCACCAGCGGCGGGCGCGAGATCGGGATCGCGGCGCTTCTTGGCCGCAGGCTTCCGATCTCGCTTTGGCGCCTTCGCCGCGGTCACTGGACGCTATTTCTCGCGCCTAGGACCGAGCGTCACAAATTGACGCGGCCGATTTCGTTGATGTACTCGTTCACCACGTCGCTCGAGGAGCGGTGGAAACGGACGCGGCCCGCGGCGATCTCGCGCAACGCGTTGACGGCGGGCTTGTTCTTCGTGTTCACGAAAGAGGGGACGCCCTTCATCAGCTGGCGACAGCGAGTGGCCGCCAAGACCACGAGCGCAAAGCGGTTCTCTTCCTTCTCTAGGCAATCTTCGACGGTGACGCGTGCCATTTCGGGTTGGGCCTCTTTCGGAAAGGGGCCGGACGCTACCCCTCGGCAGAGCGCTCGGCAAGCCTTGCCGGCAGTTGCGTGCTCGGCGAAAACGGCTCGAGCCGGGCCACAGCGGCCAGTTACTACACAGACGTGCAGCCTCGCTAGAGTCAGTCGGCGAGCAGGACGGATGGGGCG